>JASFVD010000110.1:0-7209 GCA_050050015.1 Anaerolineae bacterium
AGAACCCCAACGCTATTGGCTACGATGGGTTGGGCTACGTGACTCCTGAGCAGAAGGTGGTGGCCGTCGCGCGGGATGCCGATGGTCCCTTCGTAATGCCGTCGGTGGAGACGGTCAACGACGGCTCGTACCCGATTGCCCGGCCCCTCTACATGTACACGGCTGGAGAGCCGACCGGGCAAATAGCGACCTATCTGGAATGGGTGCGAGGGGAAGGGCAGGAAGTGGTCCCTGAGCTGGGCTTTGTTCCCCTAGAGGGCGATTGATCCCACGACTGTCGTGAGAAGCTCATTTGACACATCGCATCTGGGCGCGGGAAGCCGGGAGATCGATAGTGACTGAAGAGAACGCACTGACAAGCACCAAGGCCCGCCGAGCCGAGTTCGCTATTGAGGTTGTGATTCGAGTGCTGGGCTTCTCCGCCGTTGGGTTTGTAGCCCTCATTTTCTTCTTTCTCTTGCGGGAGGGTTTGCCGACCTTCTTCGAGGTGTCTCCAGCCAATCTCCTCGGGACCCGGTGGTACCCTACATTCGATCTCTTCGGAACCTTGCCGCTGATCCTGGGGTCGCTCCTGGTCACCGTTACTGCCATCGCGATAGCGTTGCCGCTGGGCGTGGCGACCGCGGTCTTCGTGCGAGAGGTGGCCCCGAGCTGGGCGCGGGAGATCCTCAAGCCCATGATCGAGGTCCTAGCGGGCATTCCGTCAGTCGTGTTGGGTTTCTTCGGTATGACTCTGGTGGCTCCCTTCATCAGGCGAAGTCTGGGGACCCCGACGGGGCTGACCGCCTTCACCGGCGCTGTGATCCTGGTCTACATGTCTCTGCCCACCATCATCAGTGTGGCGGAAGATGCGCTGGATGCGGTGCCCAAGTCCTACCGCGACGGCGCCCGGGCCATGGGGGCCACAGAGTGGCAGACAATATGGCGCGTCGTCGTGCCAGCCGCCCGGTCGGGCGTCGTCACGGCCGTGATGCTTGGGCTGGGACGGGCCATTGGTGAGACGATGGCCGTGATGTTGGTCACAGGGAATGCGGCTCGGATGCCTGTCACGCTCGATTCCTTGTTCCGACCTGCCCGAACGATGACGGCTACCGTCGCTGCGGAGATGGGGGAAGTGGCACAGGGCAGTGTTCACTATCACGTCCTGTTTGGCATCGGACTGATCCTGTTTGTGTTGACTTTCCTCATCAATCTGACCGCTGCTGTGACGATCTTCCAGAAGCGTCGGCGGGGAGGGCTGCGGTAGTGGACAGGCATCGTGTGCAGCGGCTTGGATTCATCATGCTCGGGCTGGTGACCCTAGTCGTCGTCGCTCCGATTCTTGTCGTCATCGGCTCGATTGCCTTGAGAGGCATCGCTGCCATTGACTGGGTATTCCTGACTGGCATGCCTCGCGATGGCATGAGGGCGGGGGGCATCTTCCCCGCCATTGTCGGCACCCTTTGGCTCACCTTGGGCACGGCGCTGGCCGCCATTCCCGTTGGGGTGGGAGGTGCGATCTATCTAGCTGAGTATGCCCGAGACAACTGGCTGACGCGGACCATCCGACTTGCCATCATCAATCTGGCCGGCGTACCCTCGGTAGTCTATGGTCTCTTTGGGCTCGGGTTGTTTGTGCTCTTCCTCCAGTTCGGCACGTCGCTTGTGGCGGGCTCACTCACCCTGGCAATTATGACGCTGCCGATTATCATCAGTACTACGGAGGAGGCTCTGCGCTCGGTACCCACCGAGTTCCGCACGGTAAGCGCCAGCCTGGGTGGCACGCGCTGGCAGGGAATACGCCAGATTGTCCTTCCCCAAGCCATGCCGGGGATCATTACAGGCGTCATCCTCGGCCTCCTGAGAGCCGCCGGGGAGACGGCACCGATCCTGTTCACCGTGGCCGCCTTCTTCCTTCCGCGCCTGCCTCAGTCGCCCCTTGACCAGACGATGGCGCTGCCCTACCATCTCTACGTCATCAGCACGCAGGTTCCTGGGATGCCGGAGGAGAACCAGTACGGCACGGCTCTTGTGCTGCTAGCCCTGGTTCTCTCGCTGAATGTGGTGGCGACGCTCATCCGCAGGTACTATCGCGCGCGCCGTGAGTGGTGAGGGAAGGACGACAGCTCACGGAGGCATAGTCAGGTAGGACGCCGGACGCGGCGAGAAGCGGCTTCACGTCTGGCTCCGAATCCCGTGGTAGGCTTCTGATTGTTGCTTGACCCGTATGATGAACGACGTCGACGCCAAGATCCGTATCCAAGATGTCAGCTACTACTATGGTGACAACCAGGCACTGAAGGACGTTTCCCTGGATGTGCCGGCGAATGCCATCACCGTCCTCTTTGGACCGGCCGGCGGCGGAAAGACGACGTTGCTCCGACTGATCAACCGGTTGAATGATATGGTGGATGGCACGCGGATGACGGGGCGTATTTGGCTTGACGGCCAGGACATTTACGCGCCTGAGGTGACCTTGCCGGCGCTGAGGCGTCGGGTGGGCATGGTCTTCGCGTTGCCTCTGCCTCTTCCCGGCACCGTCCGCGAGAACGTCATCTACGGGCCCGAGTTGGCTGGCATCCACGACCGATCTGACCTGGATGCGATTGTGATGCGCTGCTTGAAGCAAGCCGCCCTCTGGCAAGAGGTGCAGGATCGGCTCGACGAACCGGCCAGCGCGCTTTCGGGAGGCCAGCAGCAGCGACTGTGCATTGCCCGTAGTCTGGCACTGGAGCCGGATGTTCTCCTCCTCGATGAACCGACCTCTGGCCTAGACCCGATCTCGACAGCCAAGGTGGAGGCCACGTTGGGGGAGCTGAAGGAGGACTACACCATCGTCGTTGTCCCTCACAGCATTCAGCAGGCGGCGCGCATAGCCGACTGTGCTGCCTTCTTCTTGATGGGCGAGATGATCGAATGCCGTCCGGGCGAACAGATCTTCGTCAACCCCCGCGAGAAGAGGACTGAGGACTACATCACCGGTCGATTTGGCTAGGCGCAGGCAATGGACAAGATCAAGGTCGAGCATCTCGATTTCTACTACGGGGACAAACAGGCCCTGGACGACATATCGATCGCCATCAAAGACCGTGAGATCACGGCATTGATCGGACCTTCTGGATGCGGCAAGTCCACGTTTCTGCGCTGCCTCGATCGCATGAACGACAGCATCCCCGACACACGCATTGACGGAACAGTCCTTCTGGAAGGGCGCGACGTCTACGCGCCTGACACCGATGTTGTCGACCTCCGTCGGCGTGTGGGAATGGTGTTCCAGCGTCCCAATCCCTTTCCCAAGTCGATCTATGACAACGTGGCATTCGGCCCGCGCATTCTGAGCCTCAATGGAGATCAGGATCTGGACGAGATAGTGGAGCGGAGTCTCAGAGGGGCTGCTCTGTGGGATGAGGTGCAGGCTGACCTCGATCAGGCCGCTCTCACTCTCTCCCTTGGCGAGCAACAGCGGCTCTGCATCGCCCGCGCGATCGCGGTCAGGCCGGAAGTCATTCTGATGGACGAGCCCTGCTCGGCCCTGGATCCGATTGCCACGCTGAGAATCGAGGAACTCATTCGCGAATTGAAGCGCGATTACTGCATCGTCATTGTGACTCACAACATGCAGCAAGCGGCGCGGGTATCGGACAAGACGGGAGTCTTCTGGTTGGGCGAGCTCGTCGAGTTCGACGATACTGAGAGGATATTCACCAATCCCAGTGAAAAACTGACGGAGGATTACATCACCGGCCGGGCGGGATAGCGTTTGGTTCGTGTGGTGGTGTGATGTGAGGAGGATGGGGCCATGATTCGCGAGAGTTTCGACCGAGAGTTGAGGCGTCTAGTTGACGAGGTGCTGGCGCTGGGAAGCATGGTGGAGAACGCACTTGCAGACGCTGTGGAAGCGTTGAAGAAGAGGGACGACGAGGCAGCAGGAGCGCTCATCGCACAAGACCGGACGATCAATAAGAGACGGTACCAAATCGAATCAGACGCTCTCACGCTTATCGCCACACAACAGCCCATGGCTCGGGATCTGCGGATGATCGCCGCTGTGTTGGACCTGTCGTCTGAGCTGGAGCGAATCGGAGACTACGCCAAAGGGATCGCGAAAATCAACTTGATGATAGGTGAAGAAGCTCTGATAAAGCCGTTGATTGATCTGCCTGTGATGGCGTCCAAGGCGGCCAGCATGTTAGACGATGCGCTCAGGTCATTTGCCGAGCAAGACGCGGATCTGGCAAGGAGTATTCCTCCCCGCGACGACGAGATCGACGCCCTGTACGATCAGATCTATCGGGAGCTGATCAGCTTGATTATGGCCGAGCCCGGCAGGATAGAACAGGCCAATCACCTCCTGTGGGCCGCCCACAATCTCGAGCGTGCCGGTGACCGGGTAACGAACATCTGCGAGCGCGTCGTGTTCACCGTCACCGGAGAGTTGACGGAACTCGACGTGGATGAGGGGCAGCGCGTCAGCGTAGAGGCCTTCGAGTGAACCTCGGCAGAAGCGATTGAGGGACGGTTCGCCAAGTTGGATAGGCGCCGCGTGTGGATGACCCGGGAGGCATTGACGATCCCGCTGCGAGCGATTGGGAAATCCCATGGCTGGCACCTTCGTCGGCTGTGATAGCCGGATGCTTGACAAGGCACTGGGTGTAGGAGCTGAGACGTGAATAGTGATCTGCTTACCATTGCACTTGCTCAGATGGACGTCCCGCGCGGTCGTCCGAAACGCAATCTGGAGCGAGCGCGGGAGTTTGGCGCTCAGGCTCAGGAGGCGGGGGCGGATGTCCTGCTTCTGCCAGAGTTGTGGCTCCACGGCTACGACCTGGAACGGGCAGACGCATGGGCGACGCCGCTAGGAGAAGGAGGCTTCGCCGAGATGGCGTCTCTGGCGAAGGAGTATGAGGTCCACCTCGCGGGCTCCATCCTGGAACGTCACGAAGGAGGAGTCTCGAATACGGCCGTGCTCTACGGGCCTGCCGGGGACCTCCTGGGTTTCTACCGCAAGATGCACCTGTTCCGCCTGATGCAGGAGCACGAGTACCTGGCGCCGGGATCTCACGCAACCCTGTGCGACACGCCATGGGGGCCGACGGGCCTTAGCATCTGCTACGACCTACGATTTCCCGAGCTTTTCCGTGCGATGGCTTTGGCCGGTGCGCGCCTCTTCCTGGTGCCGGCTCAGTGGCCAGTGAAGCGGCTGGAGGCTTGGCTTCTGCTGGCGAGGGCAAGGGCTACCGAGAACGAGTTGTTCGTGGCCGCCTGTAACAGGGTGGGCAGCGACGGGGACGTCGCGTTCCCTGGCCAGTCGATCGTGGTTGACCCGTGGGGGAACGCCATTCTTGAGGGTGACGACCAGGAAGGACTGTTGGTCGCGCAGGCAGACCTGCGGGAGATTGAGAAAGCGCGTCGGTATCTCACGGTCTATCAAGATCGCCGCCCGGACGCGTACGTGGTAAGGTAGGTAGGGAGAGAGTTTGCCAATGGATTGTCGCGCCATCCTTGAGGAGGCCATCGCTATTGCGCACGAGGCGGGGGAGATTGTGGCCTGCGACTTCCCACGTGAAGCTCTTGCCGAGGTCGATTTCAAGGGTGCGGTCAATCCGGTGACGGAGACCGACGGTGCCGCCGAGACGCTGATTCGCGATCGCCTGCAGGATGCGTTTCCGGACCATCGTATCCTGGCTGAGGAAAGTGGCGGTGACGCCTGGCGCGAGTCGGGGTCACCCATCTGGCTGGTTGACCCTCTGGATGGCACAAACAACTTTGCCCACGGCTTTCCGCATGTAGGTATCTCCCTTGCGCTCCTTGACGGGCAGCAGCCCATCGTGGGCGTGGTCCATGATCCCCTGCGTGTGGAGACGTTCACTGCCGTGAGGGGAGGGGGAGCCGCCCTGAACGGTGAGCCGATTCGCGTGACCGGCGTGAGACGGCTGGCGGACGCGTTCCTGGCGACCGGCTTCCCCTACGATAGGCGGACGGCGCGGGACAACAACGTGGAGCGTCTTGATCACTTTCTCCGTCGGAGTCAAGGGGTGCGGCGGGCTGGAGCAGCCGTGCTCGATCTCTCCTACGTAGCGTGTGGGCGACTCGATGGCTTCTGGGAGATCCGCCTGCACCCCTGGGACGTGGCTGCCGGGATCCTGATCGTGCGTGAGGCAGGGGGCATAGCGACCGACTTCGCGGGCGAGCTCGAGTGCGTGTCCGGTAGGCGAATCGTCGCCTCCAACGGTCACATTCACGACCAACTGCTGCGGGTCCTCAAGGAAGGTGCTGCTGCACCCGTTCCCGAATCGCCCACTGGCTGAGATTGTTGAGGACAAGTCCCTTCCGGTCCGTGACGCTGTGCGCACCAGAGCGCGTCGGCGCACGTGTCGGCGAGCGGATCGATGGCATCAGACGGCCAGACGGACTCCCGCGGATGGGCATAACGGTTTGACGGGGTGACAATCGGAGGGTGTTGAAAGACACTTCGCTACACTGTTCGCTTAGGGCGGATGCCCCACTTCTAGCTCGAGATCAGCTCGAAATGGGGAGCGCGTAGCGAAGATCGGCTCGTCTGTGGTGTGCGTGTCCCACCAACTGAGTCAATAGCGACTTGTTCAACACTCTCAATCGTTCACTGGCGCAAAATGAAGATCTGTGGCAGAATTATGGGTTGGAGCTGAGTAGCTCCGCACCTATGTATGTGACTGAGGCAGACTGCCGATCGTTTCGTCCCTTGGAGGTAGGTCCAAGACCATAACCGCATGCGACAGGGCCCGATCAAGGATCGGGCCTGTGCAGGTCAGGCTGGAGTGGAGGTAGTACGGGTAGCGCGTTGTAGGATTCGACTGATTTTCAAGTAAGGAGACGACACTATGACACAATTGACCGAAATCCGATGGCACGGGCGCGGGGGGCAGGGCGTGGTTACGGCCGGCGAGCTGCTGGCCGAGGCTGCACTGGACAGCGGCACGTACTTTCAGGCCTTCCCGGACTATGGACCAGAACGCATGGGCGCGCCCATTCGCGCCTTCACCAGGCTCAGTCCTGAGCCGATTACCATCCACTCGCAGGTCGAGGAGCCGGACGTTGTCCTGGTGCTCGACCCGACGCTCCTGGGGGCGGTGCCCGTGACCGAGGGGCTCAAGGACGACGGAATCCTGCTGGTCAATACAGCGATGAGCCCTGCGGAGGTGCGGAAGAAACTGGGCTTCCAGAAGGGCAAGGTCTTCACGGTGGACGCCA
>JASFVD010000111.1:0-7193 GCA_050050015.1 Anaerolineae bacterium
CCCCGCGTGCCCATCACGGCCAGGCCCTCCGTGAGCATCGCGCCGTACTCCGCGGCAAGTTCCTCCCAGTCGCGCATGCCTGCATTCGCGACAAGCCGCCCCATATTCGTGTAGTGCTTTGGACTGTGGGCCATCATGGTCAGCTTGTGAGCCGTGTGGAAGGCGACGAGGCCTCCAGGCGTGGGGTCCTCACGGAGCAGGCATTTCCAGCGGTAGTAGACGAAGATCCGTTCGATGAAGTTTTCCCGCAGACCCATATCGTGGAGTCGTCCTTCCTCCTCCAGTGGCAGGAGCGGAAATCGTCTCATTACCTCGCGAGGGAAGATGCCGGTCCCGGTCCGGCTGGGCATACCGTGCTGGTCGTAGATCGTCACACGGTAGAGGCCGGAACTGGGCGATCTACTCTTGAACACAAACCCGTGCAGCTCCTCCTCTGCCAGCTGATCCAGGCGCTCCCGCGCCCAGGTCTGCATCTTCCCTGTGTAGTCGTTGCCTGTCTTGATGGTGATCAGCCGGGGATGGTCGGGATCGCCCTCAAGGTGCATAGCCTCGCGAGGGATCGGCAGACCGATCTCGACCTCTGGGCAGACGGGGACCCACTCGACGAATTCGCCGAGGGTGTTGAGCAAGAAGCGGTCCCGCTTGTGCCCGCCGTCGTAGCGGACGTTCTCGCCCATCAAGCACCTGCTCACTCCGAGCCGGATAGTCGGTTCTCGTTCGAGGCAGTTCTGCCAGAACGGGCTAGGCATCCTGCCACCTCTTTCCCAGCCAGAAGCGGCGCCAGTCGCCCCCGCTGGCCTGCAGGGCGATGAACGTGTACACGCTCGCCGTGAAGAACCCCAGCACCATCATCAACAGAACCCAGATGGCGGAGCGGAGGACGGACTTCTCTCGATAGATGATCCAGCCGGAGAAGAGGATGAAACCGACGTACAAGTCGACCAGGGATACGATCCCCCAGGGCATGGAGAGCAATAGGGTGCCCTCTTGGTTGAACTCCCCGGTCGTGAAGGCGTAAACAAGGACGGCGCCCATCGCAACGACGCCCAGCAAGGCGATAGTCTTGGCGAGTCTCATAGAGTCATCTCCCTTTGACGCAAGCTGTTGATTGGGCTAGAACTGATCCTGCATCGAACCGGCGTAACCCGTGAGCTCTACATAGCCCCTGCCCGTGATCTCACGATCGCCGCGTGCTCCCTCCATTCGCACGGCGCCCTCCCAATAGGTGTAGGACACGTTCAGTTCCTGGTCCTCGACGTAGGGCTCGACACGAAGCACGATATCCTCCCCGGGGACGCGAACTGTCCAGCGGGTCGGGTAGGTCGCGCCGGAGCGGGGACTGCGCCACCTGGCCTCCACTTCGATAGCGAAGTCATTCATTGTCAGGCTGAGCGCCTTGCCGTTGGCCTCGACGAGGGTCCCGCTAGATAGAGGGGCAATAGCGCCGTCCGTCTGACGGATCTGGAAGACCATCAGCTCGCTGCCGTCTTCGAGCTGGAGGGCGAACCAGTCCCAGCCAACTTGGTTGGGGCCTAGGGCGCTGGTGCTGAATTCGTGGTCCATCCAGCTCCAGCCTTCAACTTGGTGCGTCTGCCCGCCGCTCTTCACGGTCCCCACTGTCTCCAACCTCGTCTGGCTGTAGTAGTAGGAGGCGTTGCCGCGCTCGGGGCCCTTCCGACTGTAGCCCCCGTCTCCGTGCAGGACGGGGCCTTTGCGGTCGGTCAACTGCAGGTCAAGGGCCAAGTCGTCTTGCGCCGCTACGAGCTGAACGACGCCGGAAGCGCTCCCCACCTGCTCCGCGCGCCAGTCCTCCAGCCAGACACAAAAGGGTGGGGACTCGGCTCCCGCGAGCCCGGCGGCGCCGCGACTAACGCGCTCGAAGTATTGGTACTGGCCCTCCTCGACGTCGGTGATAGCGAAGTGCGCCATGTAGACCTGCTCCGTGGCCCAGTCCGAAGGACGATCGCGGCCCTCATCAGGCGGGGTCAGGCCGCGCCGGAAGAATGTCAGTTGATACCCGAAGTGACGGCCCCCGACGGATTCGAGGTTGCCGGTGTAGTACCACCACTCGGTCTGGAACTCTGGATGCGGGCCGTGATCACGGGGGAACCGGAATTGACGTGGCCCCTCCGCGCGCGTGAACCCGGCTGCGTCCGCCGTCGGAGCGATCAACTGAGGGTCGACGCGCGGCTCGCCGCGATGGGTGAGAGCTCTCCATCCAGCCCAGATCCCGAGGCTCAAGAGTCCGGCGACCACCAGCGCGATGATGGTTCCGTTCGTCCTGCTCATGGCTGATCATTCACCGCAGCGTTCCGCAAGGTTGACATACGCCGCACGCCGTTGGGGAACGTGGCGATCATCACTCCTTGTCTCTCGTGTCCCACTCGTGCCGAAGCAGGCCATACAACAGCATGTCGTGGCGCTCTCCATCGCGCTGGCCGTCACGCGGTGCAAGTTCAATTCATCGAAGGCGAAGGTCAGGCCGAGCTGCGCGGCCTTGTAGCCGTACCCGTGGCTCCAATTCTCCCGGCTGCCGATAGCAAGGCCTATGCCACAGACTTTGTGCGCCCAGACGATACCGTCGAGCTGGAGCGTGCCGACCAAGTCGTCGCGCTCGTGCAGGCGAGTGCCGAACGTGATGGTTCGATCACCATCCTGCAAGCCCTGCAACCACTCCTCTATGTCGGCCTCAGAGCGCGGGCGAGCCGGACGGGTGTCATAGAGTCGCAGGAATTCGCCATCATCGCTCCAGCGGGCAATGGTCCCGACATCGGCGTCGCTCAACGCAGTGAGGCGTATCCTCTCACCGTGCAGTAGCCTAGCCGGTAGTGTCATCGCTTCATCAGCTCCCGCAACACGGTTGTGGCGTACGAGCCCTTCGGAAGGCTGAAGGTGACGAGCAGACCGTCTCGGTGCGACTCCAGTGCGAGATCGTCAAGCACGAGCCGCGCACGCCGACGGCTTCCGTCCAAGTGCGAGCGGGCGAGCATGTCGACTGTCACTCCCGCCTGCTCCAGCACCTGTCGCTCGAGGTCTCCTGGCCTGCCTTCGGCCCACCACATCCGAGAGCCGTAGATCGGGCCGGTGTAGGTGATCTCATCGTCCTGGAAGCGTGTCTGCTCCATTTCGACGTTCTCGACCTCGAAGAGCCCCCCGGTGTCACGTTTCTTGGCTATGTCGCCAACCAGCATCTGCTCGAACCAGCCACGCTTAATGCGGGTCAGCAGCCACGTGTTGAAGAGCGCGGACTGATAAGCACGCAGCAGGAGCTGGCGCAGCCAGCGCCTGCGTGGACCACTGCCAGTGAGGAGGATGTTTCGGCCCCGCTCGGCGTTGTCGCCCTCGACGCCGAAGCGCTGTGCTCCATAGTAGTTTGGGAGTCCACGTTGGCGCAAGGCTCTCACGATGTCAGTCGCTTTGGGCATGGCGTCCGAGTCGGTCCCTAGCACGACGATTCGGAACCGATTTCCGAGGAGGTGACCGGCCCTGATCTTGTTCCTGTGACGCCGAACCCAGTGAAGATCGACTGGAAGATGATCCTTGATGCGACGGCCGACGTCGGCTTCATCGGCGTTGGGGAGGTTTAGCGAGAAGGTCTGGGTGGTTCGGGCGTGCTTGTCCTTCCTTCCCGCAACACCAACGTCGACATCACGAAGGTCAAAGATCTTGCTCAGTTCATTCTGCAGAGCGCGTGTGGTCCAGCTCTCGCGAGTCAGACGAACGTAGACGTGCTGCCCCTCGCCAGAAGGTTCGTATAGCGGTATCTCCTCGACGACAAAGTGAGCAGGCTCGACCTTGATCTCGCCACCCACGCCGGGAAGATCGTCAGTGATGTGCGGCAGGTCGTCGGGATGCATGACTGTCGGGCGAGGCGCATCCGTCATTCCGTCTCCTCAATCTCGATCCAGACGGTACCGTCTTCGACCTTGGTGGCGTACACCGGCAGGCCAGTCTTTTCAGAGACGGCACCTAGTGCTCGACCGACCACCGGCGGCCACGGCACCCAGTCTTCGACCGCGCCGGTCTCCAGGTCGAAGACGCTGTGATGGCGGGGGCAGACAATGGTGTCATCCTCCGTCACCTCGCCATCTTTCAGCTTGGCGTGCATATGGGGGCAGCGGCTGCCCGTGGCGTAGATCTCTCCCTCATGGTTTATGAGCAACACCTCGCGTCCGGCGACGTTCAACACTCGGCGTTCGCCCGGTAGAAGATTGTCCAGCGGCAAGCCTTTGACCCAACCCATACCCACCTCCAAGGCTTAGTCCATCAGATCGTACAGCGCCTTCTCCAGGTCAGGGAAGGCAAAGGTGAAGCCAAGATCCCGAAGCCTCCGGGGCACTGCGCGCTGTCCGTCGAGCACCACCGTGCTCATCTCCCCCAGCATCAGGCGCAGGACGAAGGACGGTACGCGGAAGAGAGCCGGACGATGGATGACGCGGCCCAAGATGCGACTGAACTCGGCATTGGTCACAAGACCGGGCGCCGTCGCGTTGAAGGGTCCATTAGCAGCTTCGTTCTCGATCAAGAACCGGATCACGCGCACCTCATCCTCGATGTGAATCCACGGTAGCCACTGCTTGCCACTTCCCAGAGGTCCACCCATGAAGAAGCGATATGGCAGGGCCATAAGCGGGAAGGCACCTCCGCGCAAGCTGAGCACCACGCCACTGCGCACGACGGCGCGTCGCACGCCGAGCCGATCAACGCCAGCCGTCGAGTTCTCCCATTTGACCGCTGTGCGCCCCAAGAATGTGTCCGCGGCCTCGGCTCCCTCGGTGATGATCTCGTCGCCACGAGGGCCGTACAAGCTCACACCTGCGGCTTGAATTACGACTTTGGGACGGGAGGTTACGGCTTCGACCGCCTCAACCACGGCGAGCCCGGCGTTCAGCCGGCTGTCTCGAATCACGCCCTTGTACCGGGGTGTCCAGCGTCGGTCGAGGGGCGCGCCGGCGAGGTTGACGATGGCATCTGCGCCGTTCGCCAGCTTGCCCCAGCCGTTGGCCGTCCTCGCGTCCCACTCCACGACGTCGACTCCAATGGGCATCCATGCGGCTGACTGTGGTCGGCGGCTGAGCACGATAACCTCATGGCCGTCCGAGGCGAGGCTGGCGCTGAGGGCCCGGCCGATCAGCCCTGTGCCACCCGTGATGATGACTCTCATAATCCGATGTCCCCGCTTATTGGTCTGGCGCGCTCCCGCGCCTGGGTCTTGGCTACCTGAAGGTGGTTGCTCGACTAGACCAGCCCCTCAAGTCGCATCTCGTGGAGCAGATACAGAGTAAGTCCCAGGGAGACGCCCACAGTCATCGTGCCGAGTACCGGTAGCCAGAGGCCCGACACCTGGTTTCTGCGCCCGTCAGTGCCGATGACAAGCAGAAGTGTAACTTGCTGATACCGCCACGTCGAGCCAGCCGAAGGCAGCAATCCGGGAGGACGCAATCTCCGCAACCAGGGTGGAGGCGTCGAGGCCGTTCTGGACGACCCAAGGCACGATCTGGGAGTAGGGGAGGAGGGTGCCCAGGATGCACAGTGCAAGGTACGCGTGTTTGGGTTTCATCGCTCGCGGTTCCCTTGTTGCCGGTCTCTGAGACAGCGCCGGTCCGCCATGGCTGGCCGGGGCGGGCTGCCCAGCCTGTGCCGTGCCCTAGGCCTTCGCTATCTGGCAGAAACGCAGGCGAAGCCTGCGGCCCCAGGGCCGATGTGCGCGCCGATCACGGGCGTGACGTCCACCTCAATCGGGTCCTGTCCTTCAGGGAAGAGGTGTCCCACCTTCTCGCGAAGTTCGCGCATCTTCTCCGGGGCGTTGGTATGGACCAGCGCCAGTTTCTCCAATGGGGCGAGATCCGTCAACAGGTCGAGGATGCGCTGAGTTGCCCGTCGCTCGGTCCGCACCTGCTGGACTCCCGCTTCGCCGTCATGCATGGTGAGAAGAGGTTTGATTTTCAGCAGCCCCCCGATCTTGGATACTGCCCAGTTCATGCGGCCGCTGCGTTGGAGGAACTCGAGAGTATCAAGGGCAGCCGACACGTATGTGCGCTTGCCCATCTCCTTGATCGTCTCCAAGATCTCGGCGACGGAATGGCCCGCGGCACCTGCCTTGGCAGCTGCCTCAACAAGAAAGCCAGTACCTATGCTGAGCTGTCCGGAGTCGAAGACCGTGACCGGGACGATGTCCGTCGCGTCTGCCCCAAGCTGAGCTGTGTTCAGCGTCCCGCTCAGACTGACCGAGATGTGAATGGAGAGAATCTCGTCCGCACCCTCCGCAGCCAGCCGCTCGTACGTCTCCCGGAACATCTCCGGGCCGGGCGAAGCTGTCTGCGGGTGGTGTTCGAAGTGCGGGAGTCGTTCATAGAACTCGTGGCGAGACATGTCGATCTTATCCAGGTAGCTCTCCTGACCCACGTTGATGTACAGCGGCACGACCGTGATGCCGAGATCGGCAACGGCCTGTTCGGGAAGGTCGCAGGTGCTGTCGGTGACGATCTTGATTGGCATGGTTACCCTCGATCCTGTGTGCAGGCCGGAGTACTAGTTATCGGCGTACAGCCGATCCGTCTTGGCCGCCATGATGAAGTCGTTGTGGTGCAGGCCCTCGATCTTGTGGGTGTACCAGGTGACGGAAGCACGGCCCCAAGTTAGGGTGATGATAGGATGATGACCTTCTTCCTCTGCCACCTTGCCGACCTGGATGGTGAATGTGAGCGCGTCGACGAAGTTCTTGAACTTGAACGTGCGCGTGAGCTTCTTGATGCCATCCTCCTCAACGAGATCCCATCCCGGAACCTCAGCGAGGTAGTTGTCAAGCTCCTGCCCTGCCAGCGGCGGCTCGTCGCCGCGGCAGGCGGAGCATGTCATCTGCATCAGTTCTTGACCCATTCGGCAACTCCTTCAGACCGTCTTCCTACTCGAGAGGGGAACCTGCGCTGTTGGGTGCTTGCAGGCGCTGCGTGGATATAGCGGCATTATGACGTAAGAGATGGTCGGTGTCAAGTCCGTGACTAGAAGTGTGGTCGATCATTTCACGCATCGCCGTGATCTCACTCGTACCGGAGCGAATCGACTGGCTCAAGTCTTCCCATCATCAGGGCCGGGTAGATGCCGGCTAGCAGTGAGGCCAGCAGAGAAATGATGACGGCCTGCACGAACGGGGCCACCACGATGGTTGTCTGCAGCGTCCAACCAAATGAGCG
>JASFVD010000112.1:0-7188 GCA_050050015.1 Anaerolineae bacterium
GTCCTTCACGTCTGCGATCGCCTCGCGCTGTCCTCGCGTCTCGAAATACGCGAAGGAGGCCTCCAGCTCGGCCTGCCACGGCGTGTCAGGTTCGTATGCGTGCCCCGCTACCAACTCACGGGCGGCGTAGAGCTCCAATAGTTCGCGGGCAACCTCTTCTGTGGCTTCCTTGACGCGATCCTTAACCTCACGCCAGCGCGCCTTACCCAACCGACTGAGATGCGGCACCCTATCATCCGCACCAATGTATCGGCTCAGGCGATCCGTCTGATATATGGGGATGAAAAGACGGTCATCACCCCCGTACTCGACCAGCAGGTACTCTTGCTCCCCGCCCTCCACAGACCGCGTGACCAGCCCACGGAAGATACCGATGCCATACTCCACGTGGACCACGTAGTCGCCGGGGGAGAAATCAGAGAAGACGGACTCCGGCGCCGCCCTGCGACGATGGAGCGGACGTCGCGGGGCTGGACGGCGCCATCCGAAAATCTCGCCGTCCGTCAGAAGCTGGGTGGCTCGGCCCTCGGTCGGCTCGAGCATCCATCCTTCGGCAAGGGCACCGTGTACGAATGTCAGCGGAGAGCCAGGAGGTGCGCTCAGATCCTCCAGCGGCGTCACGTATTCTTGCTCACGACCCCACACCTCCGCCAGCCGCTGGGCTTGACGGCTGGCGACCACAACGCGATCACCTTGATGCTGCGCCATCTCGATGTGATCCATCAGTGGCTTGAGCTGACCCCCGAAGCGCGGACCGGGAATGAAGCACTCAGCGAGCTGGGACACAGACTCCTGGCGCCCGTGGCCCACGATGAGTACGTGCCGGTCAGTGGTGGCCTCCGACCACTCATCCCATGTGGCGTATGGCAAGGGATAGTCGTCCGGCAATGCCCCATTTTTCTCGACCGCTCTCTTCAGATCGATGGCCTCTTCCTCCAAGTCAGCCCACGTATCCTCCAATTCCCAACTGTCGTCGACAATGAGCAGACTATCGGGCGGAAGATAGTCGAGCAGGGTCACAGGGCTACTGTAGAACATCGGGATGTAGAACTCGAGACCTGGAAACGGCGCCGCCTGATCCAGACCGCGATAGTGCTCGCCCAGTTCCTCACTCAGGTCCTCAGGCAGATCGCGCTCAAGCATATCGGCGACTCGACCTGCCACTCGCGGGCCGTGCCTAGGAAGAGCCTCTCGGGCCGGCGTGACGACAAGGCTCTCAATCCGCTCCTGAGAGCGCTGCGTTGCCGGATCGAAGCGACGCATAGAGTCGAGCTGATTGCCCCACAGCTCGATGCGCGCAGGAAGAGCATCAGGCGGGGGATAGATGTCGACGATTCCGCCTCGATGGCTGAACTGTCCAGGGCCCTCGACTACGCTCACAGGCTCGTAGCCGAGGCCTGCCCACCGGCTCAGCGCGCGCTCGAGGTCTATCTGTTGACCCACGCGAATTCGTCGTAGGGAAAGGCGATACTGGTGAATGGGAAGAGTACGCTGCATCAACGCGCGGGCCGAGGCGACCACAATTGGTGGCTGCCCGGTCTCGGCGGAGTCATGGCGCGTCTGAAGCGCCGCGAGTACGGCTAGGCGCCCGACGATGATTTCCTCGGTCCAGGGGGCTCGATCGTAGAACAGAGTCAGCGGCTCTGGGAAGCGACGTATCTCGGTCGACCCGCCCGTCCAGTCACGCAGCGACTGGGTAAGCTTCTGAGCCCGGTTGACGGTGCCAGTAACCACCAACAGAGGCCGAGCCACATCGCGCGCCAGGGCCGCCACGACTGGCGCCCTCGCAGCCCGCATCAAACCGAGAGGAGCGGGCAGGTCTCCCCTCTGCAGGTCCTCTTTGAGGCGACGAAACGGTTCCAGCGCACGGAGGGTGGCCAGGAGGCCTGAGATATCCATGTGAAGGAAATCAGCTCGGCCGCTGAGGCCGCTTCCTCTTGCCAGCGCCCACTCGATCCGTCGCGAGCACGTCAGTCAACGGGTCCGTCCTCAACGCCGCGATTGTAGCGCGTCATCGCTTCGTCGACACCCTCGCCCAGCCAGGTCTCGATGGCCGCAGTAGCTTGGTCCAACGTCTTCGCCAGGAGGTTCTCCTCCTGATCGGAAAAATCCTGGAGCACGTAGTCCGCAGGATCCATGCGCCCCGGAGGACGACCAATGCCAATGCGCAGGCGAGGAAAATCGCGCCGTCCCAGCTGATTGATGATCGACCGCATCCCACGATGTCCGCCGCTTCCCCCCGAGGGCCGCATGCGCGTTGTGCCCAGCGGGAGGTCGAGATCGTCGTAGACGACGAGCAGCCGGTCCAGCGGGACACGATAGAAGCTTGCCAGTGCCGCAATCGGCCTACCACTCCTGTTCATATACGTACGGGGCTTGACCAGAGCCACTGGGTGCTGAAGAATCGCGCCCAGGGCAAGGTTGGCACTCTTCTGTCGTCGATTGAAGGGAAGGTCGTGATCCGCAGCCAGCCGCTCGATGCAGCGAGCGCCTACATTGTGGCGATTCTTGGCGTACTTCCGGCCTGGATTCCCCAGTCCAGCAATGAGGTAACGACTCATAGGAGCGTTTCTACGTCAGCCTCGCTGCACAGTTCACTGTCTCGCACCGGAGCGAGGCTGCGAACGCTCACGCAGGAACCATCGGATGCCAACTTTCGCCAGGAGGTACAGTCCCCAAAGCGAGAGCAGAAGCACGGTGACAAGTCCGCCGACGCAGAAACCGTCTCGAATCTCTCCGACATCAAACGCGACGGGGGGAGTGTCGCCGACCCCGGCTGTCGGCGTGGAGGACAATGTGGTGATCGAAGTGGGCGTAGGGCGCGGCGTCGATGTCGGAGGCTGCTCTACAGCCATAGGGGTCGGAGTTGGCCCTACTGTGGGAGTCGGAGGCACCTCTGTTGGCTCTTGATCCTCGGGCGTCGGCGTGGGCACTGGATTCGTGTTGTTCACCGTGATGTTCGTGGCGAAAAAGACATAGGGGTTGCTCGCGTCGTTCACGCCCCAAACGGCCAGTGCCAGAGTATACTGACCGTCTGGAATCTGCGTGGTGTCCCACGTGCCCAATACGTCGCCGTCTATTTGCTGCCCCTCGACTATGGCGAAGTCTCTCCACTGCGAGTCGCCCGTCGGCTGGCCGCCGGGGGCATAGCGGACCTGGTAGAAGTCCATGTTAGGATGCAGGGCCACGCCCCTAACCTGAACCTGACCACTGACGGTGGTCCCGTCGGTCGGATAGGTGATCATGGACTGGGCCTGGAACAGAGGAGCAGCCCGGCCCGCTATAGGAGCGGCGACCAGCCCAATCAGTATGACCAGTCCGACGGCAAGCAGACGTTTGTGCATGACTCCACCTCGACGGGAACCTCTCGGCACAGCAAACCCACAGTCGAAGCCGGCTGCTTCGACCGAATAGCCAATCGAAGAGTGTAGCATGAATGCAGTGGGATGACAAGGGAAGCGGGTGCACTGGCCCATGACTCGCGCACTCCAGTCTGAACTCTCAGTGTGAACAAGCGTGGACCTACTCAAGGCAGTCGACGCACTGTGACCGCCCCGGCGCCCCTTCAAGGCTTGTTTCGAGCCTCGCGCGGCGCACTTGCTTGACCAAAGAGCGGGAATCAAGGACAATACGTCACAACGTTAGCGGGCCGACGGGATTCGGAGCAGGAGAGGGTCGGTCCGGAGCTGACGAACGACGAGCGTCTCCCGAGTCCGCACACCGATAACGATGGGAGAGTACTCCAGCGACCGCCGTGTTGACACGCCTGGATTCACTCACTGCCGCCAGCCAGTCCGCAACCTTGAGAGCGCACTTGCCGAGGCCACCGACCCGCACGATGCCGGACAGAGTTGACAACATGAGTGCACGGAGCGCTGCGACGTCCCGATTCTATCCCATTATCACGTCGCTGAACTGCGCAGATATACCCGCAGCAGACGAAAGCAAGGCGACTAAGGCCTTAGACAGGAGCTGTGTATGATCATTCCGTTGCCCTACACTGGCTGCTCATCGCGCGTGACCATGGAGTTCCACATCTCCCGTGACGCTCGGGAACTCTACGACTTCGATCAAACGCTCTTCACCCTCACCGGAAACGTCATCTTCGTCAACTTTCGCGCCGCTCGTGTATTCGTCCAGAAGATGAATCAGAAGCGTGATCTGATCCGATATCCAGAGCGGGCCGTGAAGGCTGGGCAAGTCAACGCAATGGGCTTGATCGACGAGATTCTGCACTACATTGTCCAGCTGTATCGCAAACAGAAAAACGCTAGGGTAATGGATGAAGCGTTGGCGTGGCTGGCAGACACAGTTGGCGAAGACCGAGTCGACGCAACACTGAAGCTGTTTCTAGAGAACTTCCCGCCCATAGTCGTCTACCGGCAAGAGATGAGCGCGGATGCCTACCTGGAGGGGCAGACAGATGGTGTGCCAAACCGGCAGATTGTGCTGGAGGAGCTGATTCTACTGTGGCTGGCCAACGAGAACCCTGGATTCTCGGCCTTCGTGGAGTTGTTCGATGACACAGAGTTGGAGAGAGAGACGGCTTACCGGGACATAGTCTCTGAACTGCACAACTTCTTCGACAAACAGCCTCGCTTCGGTCCCAACGATGAGAATCTGATCGACATGCTAAGTGCCCCAGCCCGCAGGTCTCCCCACTCCCTCTCTGGACAGCTCGAGTTTATGCGGGAGAACTGGGGTTCGCTCCTGGGCCGCTACCTCTTCCGGTTGCTCAGCAGTCTCGACCTGATCGCAGAGGAAGAGAAAGCCATCCTCGTCGGTCCTGGGCCCAGCCGTGTGTACGAGTTCAGGGAAGGCGAGTACGAGCGATTTAGCCCGGACCAGGACTGGATGCCTAAGGTCGTGCTGCTGGCCAAGAACACATACGTCTGGCTTGACCAGCTCTCGAAGAAGTATGAGCGTTCCATCACCCGCCTGGATCAGGTCCCGGATGAAGAGCTGGATACGTTGGCGCGGCGAGGCTTCACGGGTCTATGGCTCATTGGCTTGTGGGAGCGGAGCTCAGCCTCGCAGCGGATCAAGCAGATCATGGGAAACCCAGAGGCCGTAGCGTCCGCGTATTCCGTGGACGACTACCGCGTCGCTGACGATTTGGGAGGAGAAGCAGGGTACCAGGCCCTTCGCGATCGCGCCTGGCGGCGAGGAATCCGTCTCGCCAGCGACATGGTACCCAACCACATGGGCATCGACTCGAAGTGGGTCATCGAGCAGCCCGAGCGCTTCATCTCTCTCGACCACAGCCCGTTCCCTTCCTACTCTTTCACAGGCCCCGATCTGTGTCAGGACGGGCGAGTGGGTATCTATCTGGAGGATGGCTACTACGACCGGAGCGACGCTGCCGTGGTCTTCAAGCGCGTCGACCACTGGACGGGCGATGAGAAGTACCTCTACCACGGCAACGACGGAACGAGTATGCCGTGGAATGATACGGCGCAGCTCGACTTCCTGAGAGAGGATGTGCGCGAGGCCGTGATCAACATGATCCTCCGCGTGGCGCGCAAGTTTCCCATCATCCGGTTCGACGCCGCAATGACGTTGGCGAAGAAGCACTATCAGCGGCTTTGGTTTCCCGAGCCCGGGACAGGAGGAGCCATTCCATCTCGGGCCGACCACGGCCTGATTCAGGAGCAGTTCGACAAGCTTTTCCCGAAGGAGTTCTGGCGCCACGTGGTGGATCGCGTGGCAGAGGAAGTCCCCGACACGCTCCTCTTGGCCGAGGCGTTTTGGCTCATGGAGGGCTATTTCGTCCGCACGCTCGGTATGCACCGGGTGTACAACAGCGCATTCATGAATATGTTGCGCGACGAGGACAACGGCAAGTACCGCAGCGTCATGAAGAACACACTGGAGTTCGATCCCAGGATCATGAAACGCTACGTCAACTTCATGAACAACCCCGATGAGCGAACCGCGGTCGATCAGTTCGGCAAGAGAGACAAGTACTTCGGCATCTGCACCATGCTGGCCACCATGCCGGGGCTGCCAATGTTCGGCCACGGTCAAATCGAGGGGTATACGGAGAAGTACGGCATGGAGTACCGTCGAGCGTACTGGGGCGAGACGCCGGACGAAGATCTCGTGAACCGCCACGAACGTCAGATCTTCCCCCTTCTGCACCGCCGCTCCCTGTTCTCGGGAGTGGAGGACTTCCTCCTGTATGACTTCTTCACGCCGGAGGGCTATGTGAACGAGGACGTGTTCGCCTACTCCAATCGCACGGGTGAGGAGCGCGCTCTCGTACTCTACCACAACCGTTATGCCGAGACCCGGGGCTGGGTGCGCGCGTCGGTTGCCTACGCGGTCAAGACCGAAGATGAGAGCAAGCGACTTGTACAGCGGTCGCTCGGAGAAGGCCTTGGGCTGCAGGACGATGACCGCATGTTCAGCGTCTTCCGCGACCACATGAGCGGACTAGAGTATATCCGCAGCAACAGAGAGCTTCATGATAGAGGGCTGTATGCAGAGCTAGGCGCCTACAAGTGCCACGTCTTCATGGATTTCCGCCAGGTCCGTGACTCTGCCGCGCATCCCTACGCGCAACTCAACTCCTACCTTCAAGGCCGAGGGGTGCCCAGCATCGAGGAGGCGCTCAAAGAGGTGCTCCTCCAGCCCATGCATGGGCCATTCCGGCAGCTTGTGAATGCGGATGTATTCCGGCGGCTTATGATGGCCGCGGAGCCAGTAAGCGAACGAGAGAAGATCAAGGCAGAGCTAGCGCGCGAGGTTGAGGAGCGGATGCTGCGGCTTCTGGAGGAGGTCAGATCGCTGACAGACGGAGCCGTACAAGGGGAGGCCGTAGCCAAGACGACGCGACGAGAGCTGCAGGTGGTCTGGGAGCTGCCCAGAATCGGCAGCCGTCTGTCGCTTCACGGCAGCGTCGTCAACTACCTGAACAACGGACCGCCGGGGGTGCCCGACGTGGGTCTCAACGACAATCCCAAGACTTGGGCCACGCTCTTGGGATGGCTCTTTAGTCACGGCCTTGGGAGAGCAGCGGCGGGTCCCGCGTCAACCGAGTCACCGGCAGCCTTTGCTGAGACAAGCCGCAGCTGGCTCGATGAATGGCTGCTTGGCAAGATGATAGTCAGTGCCATGCAGGACCTAGGCATCGATCAGGAATCCGCATGGTGGGCAGTGACAACAATAAAGGTATTGACCAGCCAC
>JASFVD010000113.1:0-7102 GCA_050050015.1 Anaerolineae bacterium
TCGTGCTCTTGATCGCGCGAACCAACGCACTGGATAAAGGCAATCCGCTTCGGCGTCTTCCCGTCCGACGGCCGCCGAGCGTGCCCGTGGGTCGGCCCAGACGCATTGAGCAGCCTTTCAAACTGGACCGCCGTGACGACGTTTGGATACCGACCCCATCCGAACTCAGGCGACCTTCCAGCATCATAGGCCTCGAATCCAGGAGCTAGGAGAATGGCGCCGACCCGAAGGTCTTGCACCTCTTCCACCATGTCGTGGACGACGGCATCGGCCTCGCACTCGTAGACGCAGCTCAAGCATTCGGAACAAACGCCGCACGCCAGACAACGAGCAGCCTCCGCCTGCGCTTCGTCATCATGGTAGCCGGTCGTCACCTCTTCGAAGTTTGAGACGCGCTCTCCGGCCGGAAGCTCGCTCATCGGCACCCGGGGCTCAACCTTGACTTCGCCGCGACTCACTCGCTCGTCGATCTCTGTCTGAGTCAATTCCACAACAGGCAGATCAGGCTCCGGGGGAGGCTCCAGCTCCTCGCCACGAAGATATCGATGGATGGATTGGGCCACCCGATGCCCCTGAGCGACGGCCTCAATGACAAATGCAGTACCCGTGGTAGCGTCACCCGCTGCGAAGACCCCTTCCCGCGTGGCGGCCATGGTATTGGGATTGATGGCAATGGTGGATCGATCCGTGATGCCGACGTCGGCGCTCTCGGGGATGAAGGCGAGGCCTGCTCGCTGTCCCACCGCGAAGATGACGTTGTCGCACGGAACGATGCGCTCCGACTCAGGGAGCGGCACCGGGCGCGGTCGACCGGACCTGTCAGGCATACCTGGTTCGGTCTCCACACACCTCATCCCCTTCAGCCTTTCGTCGCCATCTCCGATGATCTCTGTCGGATTGGTCTGGAAGTGAAAGACCACACCCTCCTCGGCGGCGTGACGCATCTCCTGATCCGCAGCCGTAGCGTCCTGACGCCGCCTACGGTAGTACACGTGAACCTCCGACCCCAGTCGGACGGCCGTACGGGCGACGTCCATCGCGACGTCACCAGCACCGATCACGGCCACTCTCTGTCCCAACTTCGGAGGCTCGCCAATCCGGACGTCGCGCAGGAAGACAGTGCTCACCAGCACGCCTTCCTGATCAGCGCCGGGAATCGGGGGACGAACGCCTTCGTGAGCCCCGACGGCAATCAGAACTGCATCGTAGCCCTCGTCGAAAACCTCATCCAGGTTGTCGACTCGACGGCCCAGTCGTAGGTCCACTCCCAGATCGACGATATCCTGCACTTCCCGATCGACGATTTCCGAGGGCAAGCGGTACTCGGGAACTCCCACGCGTAGCATCCCGCCGGCCACGGGCAGTGCCTCGAAGACGGTGACCTCGTATCCTGCTTTGCAGAGATCTTGGGCAGCAGTGAGCCCACAGGGCCCACCTCCGATGATGGCAACTCGCTCCTCGAAGCGACGCTCGACTGGTTCCTTGGGAACCCTGGGACTGGTATAGACCTTGTCAGTGACGAAGCGTTTCAATGCCCGAATGTTGACCGGCTCGTCCAGCTTGCCCCGATTACAGGCATCCTCACAGCGGTGGTTACAGATGCGCCCGCAGATGCCGGGAAATGGATTGTCCTCTTTGATGACACGCAGTGCATCCTCATACCGTCCCTCGCGAATGAGGGCGATGTACCCCTGCGCGCGCTGACCAGCCGGGCAGGCATCCCTACAGGCTGCAATGCCACGCTTCTCGATAGCGAACGCGTTTGGTACGGCCTGCGGGTACAACTTGTAGGCCGCACGCTGCTCCGCCAGCCCCTCGTCGAAGTCACCAGGAATGACTACCGGGCACACGTCGGCGCATTCGCCGCAGCCGGTGCACTTGTCGATGTCAATGTAGCGAGGCTTCGTGCGCACCCGCACGGAGAAATCGCCGGCCTTGCCCTGAACACCGATGATCTCGCTGTCCACTAGCAGCTCTATGTTCCGGTGACGTCCAGCATCCACAAGCTTGGGGCTGATGATGCACATGGCGCAGTCGTTGGTGGGGAAGGTCTTGTCGAGCTGGGCCATGTGACCACCAATGGCCGATTTCATCTCGGCCAGGTAGACCTTGTAGCCAGCTTCGGCCATGTCCAGGGACGCCTGGATACCGGCAACGCCTCCGCCCACCACCATCGCCGCTCCGACGCGATCGTTCTGGCTCACAGCCTTCTCCATGTCCAGTCCTCTCCCATTTCCCCTCGTGGGCTGGCCTCTACGCCGCCGAACTAGAAACGATCTGATCAGGTCCGCCAAATCGACGGCAGACTTATCGACGCCCCGCTGGTCCCCCCTACCGCCCGTTCTTGAGCGGGTTCGGTCCCAGGTCCTTGACTCGCTCGGTCATCCCCCTGGCAGCATCGGCAAAGGTCGCCCCCATACCGCCAGTCGTAAAGACAATGTCCAGTCGGTCGCCTCCAATCCCGACCTCGTCGAGAAGTTCCTTTGTGTACTGGATGCGCTTCACCGCCCGCTCGTTGCCGTGAACGTGATGGCAGTTGCCGAGTGGGCAGGCGACCACGTAGACGCCATCCGCACCCTGCTCGAAGGCATTCAGTAGGTAGCGCACGTCCACCTTGCCGGTGCAGGGGAGCCGAACCAGCTTCACGTTGGACGGGTAGGTGAAACGCAACGCCCCAGCGGAATCGGCAGACATGTAGCCGCAGTAGATGCACGTGAAGGCGGTAATCTCCGGCACGAATTCCGGGTGCTTCTTTTCTCCATCAGTCATTAGGCACTCCCTTGGTCTCCAAGAACGACTTCCGGCGCCTGAGTCGCGGCGTCATGAAGCAACCAGCTGCCCAGCGGCTGGGCCATGATCTGCTCGTCCCTATAGGAGATCAGCTCGATCGCCTTGGCGGGACACTCGCCTACGCAGGTGCCGCATCCTTGGCACAGTCCCGGCTCGATGAAGGCCGCTCCTTTGATTTCTCCTACGCCCAGGTCCTCGTACCGAACTTCCGGAATCTCAAATGGACAGGTCCTGACGCACGTAAGGCAGCCCACACATCGATCCTGATCAACCTCGGCCACGACACCTCCCACGTACAGCCTGTCCTTGGAAAGAACGGTAAGCGCTCGTCCGGCCGTGGCCTGTGCTGTGGTAATGGCGTCCTCGATGAACTTGGGATAGTGTGCCATCCCGCACACAAAGATGCCCTCGGACATGAAGTCCATGGGGCGCATCTTGAGGTGAGCCTCCATGAAGAAACCCTCGCTCGAGAGATCCACACCGAGTATGTCCGCCAGCTTCTCGGTGCCGGGGGATGGCTGGATAGCCATACTCAGCGCCAGCAGGTCGGGCTTGAGAGTGATTTCTCGCCCCAGCGATGGCCCCCAGGCGGTCAACTCCAAGTCACCATTGACCTTGCGCAACTCAGGCATGTGATCGTCATCGTAGCGCATGAAGATAACCCCGCGCTCTCGAGCCTCAGTGTAGAACGCCTCGCGGAAGCCGTACGTGATGATATCCTGATACAGCACTACCACCTGACAATCAGGGCTGAGCATCTTGATACGATTGGCGTTCTTCATCGTGTTGGTGCAGCAGATACGGCTGCAGTACTCCACCTCCTCGTGCGGACGGACGCACTGGATGAAGACAACCTGGTCAAGATCAGTGATTTCCTCTGGCCGGTGGGCGATGATGTCCTCCAAGTCCTCGGACGTAACAACTCGGTGGTCCTCGCCCAGCATATAGACGTCCCCACGCCATTCCTTCCCACCAGTGGCCACGATGGTTGCACCGTGATCGACTTCGCTATCAGTCACTGCCCCAGCTCGTTCGCTGCGCAATACCGAGTGGAAGTCCCCCACGCGTCCTCTGTGAGATGCGACCTCGGTTTCCGTCAGAACGTCGATACGCTCGTGTCCAACAGTGCGATTGACCAGGTCACGCAACAACCTCTGCGGGTTCTCCGGCTCCGCCACATAGTACACGTTCCGCAGGTTGCCTCCGAGCTCAGACTCACGCTCCACCAGCGTCACGTCGTAGCCAGCATCCGCCACGCTGAGGGCAGCGGTCATCCCTGCTACGCCGCCACCGATGATCAGAGCTCGTGGAACGGGTTGTAGCTCCAGCTTGTGAACCGGCTCGGCTGCCGAGACGCGACCCAGCGCCATCCGCACCAGCTCCTTCGCCTTTCGGGTGGCTCCTGGCGGATCGTCAATGTGAGCCCACGCGCAATGCTCCCGCACGTTGATCATCTCCAATAGATATGGGTTCAGTCCCGCCTCCCGCACGGTTCGCTGGAAGAGAGGCTCGTGCGTTCTGTGGCTGCACGCAGAGACGATCACTCGATTCAAATCGTGCTCTTGGATGCCTTCTCGAATGGCACGCAGCCCTTCCTCGAAGCAGCCATACTCGACTGGCCGGACGAGAGCAACGTTCGGCATTGTGGCCGCGTACCTGGCGACCTCATCGACGTCGACGACGCCATCCAGGGTAGGCGTGCACCGGCAGAGGAAGACACCCACACGAGGTTCTGCTCCGCTCACGTCTCGCTCAGGCGGCAAGTCGTCTGACTTCCACAGGAATGGGTACTCCCGGCTCGACGGAAGCTCTCCGATTTTCTCCCTCATCAGCCGCATGGCATCTCCCGCCGCTCCAGCCGCGTCCAAGATCGTCTCGGCAATCTCCTTGGGGGAAGCGAAAGCGCCGCACACATAGATGCCCGGCCTGCTCGTTTCCAGGGGCGCGAACTTATCGGTCTCACAGAAGCCATAGGGGTTGAGCTCAATGCCTAGCACATTCGCCAGGTCCTGCGACCCGTTTGGCGGATGGGCCCCGACCGAGAGAACCACCATGCCGAATCGCTCCTCCTTCATACGCCCACTCTCATTGGGGTAATGCAGGATCAAGTCGTGTGATGCGGGGTCCTCTTTGACCTCGGAGATACGGCAGCGGGTGTATTCGATCTGATACTGATCACGGGCCTGATGATAGTAGGCGTTGAACTCCTTGTTGAAGGCACGCTCGTCCATCATGAAGATCTGACAACGCACATCTCCAAGACGTTCCCTTGCTACCATCGCCTCCTTGGTCGCGTACATACAGCAGATAGAGGAACAGAAAGGATACTTCTGGTCCCGGGACCCAATGCACTGCAGCCAGGCAATCCGGTCAGGCTCCTCACCATCCGACGGGCGCATCACGACGCCCTCCGTGGGCCCCGAACGGCTGGCTAGCCGTTCGTACTCCATGGAGTGAATGACGTTTGGGTAGCGCCTGTGGCCCAGCTCCTCGTACTCTTGAGCGTCAGGAAGCGAGAAGCCCACAGACAGGATGATCGCGCCGATGTTCAGTTCCTGCTCATACTCCACCTGCTGGAGATCGACGGCTCCGGTCGGGCAGACGACCTCGCAGCGACCACACGTCTCACAGCGCGGCACCTTGTCCACGATATAGGTGTTGGGCACCGCGCGAGGGGCCATCTTGTAGATCGCCTTGCGGGGCTTGAGTTCCTCCTCGTACGGACTCGGCAGGCTGACGGGACACGTAGCGGCACACATGCCGCAGTTAATGCAGCGGTCAGCGTTCACATACGTGGGCCGGCGACGCACCGTAACCGTGAAATCTCCCGCCTGCCCCGTAACGCGGATCAGGTCCGCGTTGTTTAGAATCTCGATATTAGGGTGCCGGTTGAAGTCAAGGAAAGCTGGCGAAATGGCTGGCTTGGTGCACCCGTAGCCATGGTCGGAAGTACCCCGGCAAAGCACACAGTCGTGAGTCGGGAACATATATCCCAGTTGCGCCACCCGTCCCCCGAGCCACGGGAGCCTCTCCAGCAAGTAGACGTGCAACCCAGCCTCGGCCGCATCAATTGCCGCCCGCATACCCCCCACGCCGCCACCGACAACCAGCACTGCTCCCCCAGATCTATGCTCCCCGTTCAAAGGCATCTTACCCTCTCAATTCCTGATACTAATCGTTGCTTGTGCATAACCAACTCCAGAATTCCGCAAACGACAAGAGGCCGTCCCAAGCAGCTACGCCCGGCGCGTGTAATCCGGCAACAGGATCGGCGAGACGACGCCGGTATCCACACCGGAATCATCGAGCTCCTGATTCCAGGCCGCCACGTGTGACAGATTTGGCCGGCCCAGCGTAACGTCCCGGGCATAAGCCGCTGCCGACCGGCCCGAACGGCGTCCGAAGACCGTTACCTCCAGCAGCGAGTTGCCCATGAGCCGGTTGTGGCCGTGAACTCCGCCGCTCACCTCGCCGGCTATGTACAAGCCGGGAACCTCGGTAGACCCGTCCGGATTCAGACGCACTCCGCCGTTCTGGTAGTGAAGCGTCGGATAGACCAGCATGGGTTCCTTGGTGATGTCGATGCCGAAGCGCTTGAACTGACGCACCATCGCAGGCAGGTTGTCCTGAATGGTGCCCGGACCGTGGATAGTCTCGATCATAGGGGAATCGAGCCAGATTCCCGGCTGGTCAGTTGGCGTGACGACCCCGTTTCCACGCTCCTCACACTCACGAATAAAGGCGGCCGCCTCCACGTCACGAGGTTCGAGAGGGAAGACGAATTGTTCGCCGTGTCTGTTCACCGGCTGAGCTCCCAGGCCCCGCGTCTTCTCCGTCACCAACTGCCCCACGATCTGCTCAGGGAAAGCCGCCCCCGTGGGGTGATACTGCATCGACTCCAGAAAGCCAAGTTCAGCGCCGGCTCGGTAGGCCATCACGACACCGTCCGCCGTCGCTCCGTAGTGGTTGGTGGTAGGGAATCCCTGGAAGTGTAGGCGTCCCCCACCGCCTGTAGCCATCACCACGGCCTTGGCCTCGATGTAGCCGAAGGCATGGGTCTCCAGGTTCATCACCACTGCCCCCGCGACCTGGCCCTTGTCATCCAGCACCAGCTCGACGGCAGGTGAGAACTCAATAATGCGGATGTCGTCCTCGCGGTTGCGCACTTCGTCGCGCACCGTCCGCATGATCTCAGCTCCCGAGTAGTCGCGAGCCGAGTGCATGCGCATCCGGCTGGTGCCGCCACCGTGCCGTTCGACCATGGTGCCATCCGGCTCCTTGTCGAACATCATCCCCAGGCCCTCGAGCCAAT
>JASFVD010000114.1:0-7093 GCA_050050015.1 Anaerolineae bacterium
CATGAGCTGGCCTTCCTCTCCCCCGATGTCTACAGCACCGACTTCATCAACGCACCGGCAGTCGTTGGCACCAAGAAGGGCGAGCTCCCCGTCGTCGTCAGCCTCATCATCGAGAGCGCATCCAAGCAGTTCATGCAGTTGGCTCTGACCGTGCTTTCAGATGGTCAGCCGATCGGTTACCAGCTGGCGAACGAGACCTCGAATGCCTCCGTCCTGCCCACGTTGGCCGCCGACCAAGAGGGAGACCTCCATCTCGCCTGGCTGGACACTGCCGGCTTTAGACGATACAAAGTATACTACGCCACAACGGCCCCTGAGGCAAAGGCCTGGCTCGATCGCACGACACTCGAGGACGTTGGGCGGCGCGCCGCCAGCCTGACCTGGGGCGTCCTTTCCGCCATCGGGTTCCTTCCGCTGACGCTGATGTGGAACGCACCGGCGCTGGTCTGGCTGGTCCTGTTCTACCTTTTCGCCCGCCAAGAGCACCTCGATGAGCTGGGCGCGAAGATCGCCCTCGCTGTCTCGTTCGTCATCTACCTGGCCGTGAAGATGCTATTCCTGCCGGGGCTGCTCTCCGCCGGGACGCCCTTCGTACACATGGTACCGCAAGAGCTGGCCCCCATGCTCACGACCATCATCCCCGGAGCGATCCTTCTCGTGGCCCTCGTCGGGCTCATCATCTATCTACGCCGTTCCCACGACGGCGTGCCGCCCTCGCTGTTCAAGGCGTACCTCGTCTTCGCCCTCCTTGACAGCGGCCTGACCGCCATTCTCTACGCGCCTCGCTTCTTCGACCCCCGGGGCTGACGAATGCCTTCGTCGGACATGGTGCAGCAGGGATCCTCAGTGACCCACGCTATACTTGAAGCGGTCGGTCGGGGAGGCCTCGGTGCCGCCCATCCGATCTCCTCGTCGGCTTCAAGTATCCGACAGGCTCTCTCCGGCCCCTCATTGCCATCACGCCTAGCCCGTCGCATACGCCCAGTCGGTGGAAGTGCGGCCGACGGCGCCTGACCACCTCCCGCTCGTGGTGCACAAAAAAAGAGGCGCCTGGGAGACAATCCCATCAGGTCACCTCTCGGTCAATCAGTAAGCGCCCGGAATATCAGCCCAGGCTTGCGGCTCGGTAAGAAGCTTGCTTCATCCGGACCTCAACCGTGCCTAGCCACTCAAGAAGAAGACCTGAGAGGTCTATGGATCGGCGCTATTGTGGCACGACCCGGCCTCACGGCAGCCCCCGGGCCTGTGGCGGCGATCCGGCAAACCTATCAGGTCTTCCTCGTTGGCTAGCCGCGTCCTCTCAACCTTGGATCGAAGGCGTCGCGCAGGCCGTCGCCCACGAAGTTGAAGGCCAGTGTGGTGGCGGTGAGCGCAATAGCCGGTGGCCATAGGGTGTGCGGATGGGCCCGCATGGATCGCTGCGCCTTGTTGACCATCATGCCCCAGCTAGGGAAGGGCGCATTGACCCCCAACCCGATGTAGCTGAGGAATGCCTCATAGAAGATGTAGCCGGGAATCGCCATTGTCTCTGCAATAATGCACGGCCCGAGAATATTGGGCAACAGGTGCCGGAAAATGACGCGGGTGTTGGAGGCACCGATGCTCTCGGCCGCCATGACGAATTCCTTCTCCTTGTTGGCCAGGACCTGGCCCCTGGCGATCCTGGCACGGTTGATCCAGTAGAAGGCACCAATAGCCACGAAGACGAAGAACATCCCGCCCATCTGTTGATCCAGCTTGACCAGGGGAGCCGCAATCCCACCGCCCCGCGCTGCCACGGCCTTGAAGTACACCTGGAGCAGGATGACGAAAATCAGGGAGGGGAACCCGTAGATAATATCCACGATGCGCATCATGAGGCTGTCCACCATCCCACCCAGGTAGCCCGCGATCAAGCCGTAGGTCACCCCGATCACCAGGCTGACCGCAGCGGCTACGAACGCCACCGAAAGGGAGATCCTGGCCCCAAAAACCACCCGACTCAGGATGTCGCGCCCGAACTGATCTGCTCCGAGAATGTACTTGCCACTGGGCTCCTGGTAGTTGTCCGCTAGCTTCTGCTCATCGATCCCCTCGGGCGTAATCAGAGGGGCGAAGATGGCCAAGATGGTGAGGATGATAATGAAGATGCCGCTTCCCACGGCGACTTTGTTCTTGAGAAACTCGCGCCAGGCATCCCCCAGGGGACTGCGAGGCTTGCGCGTCAGCCCAGAGGGTGCCGTCCGCTTTCCACTTGCTTCTGCCATGCCATTCTCCCTACTAAGATGAAATGTCGCTGCTGACCTGGCTCACACTGGACCTGGCGATCCAGCAACTCCGATCCGCCTAGCTCAAACGTCTCGGACGGCAGGTGCGCAGCCGACGTCAATCAGGAACTATTCGTACCGAATACGCGGATCCAGCCAGGCGTAGGTGATGTCCACGAACAGGTTGGCCGACACGAGCAGCAGCGCGTACACCAGGGCCGTCCCCATCACGAGCGGGTAATCCCGATTTCCGACGCTCTCCACAAAGTGCCTGCCCAACCCAGGAATGCCAAAGATCGTCTCCACGACGAACGTTCCCGTCACCACTGCCGCCAGGATCGGCCCTAGATAGGTGACCACCGGGATGAGCGCGTTCTTTAGGGCGTGGCGACCGATCACGATCATCTCCCGCAGTCCCTTGGCGCGTGCCGTGCGGATGTAGTCCTCGCCCATCACCTCCAAAAGACTGCCGCGTGTGAGACGTGCAATACCAGCAGCGTAGGCTGTGCCGAGAGTGAACGTCGGCAGGATCCAATGCGCGGGCGTCTCCCAGCGGGCCACTGGGACCCACCCCAGTTGGAGAGCAAAGATCAGGATCATCACCGGACCGAGCACGATGTTGGGGACGGAGCGGAAAAAGATGGCCACGAACGTCGCCCCGTAGTCTATGCCGGTGTTCCTATAGAGCGCTGCCAGAACGCCGGTCGGTATGCCGATCACTACCGCCAGGGCAATGGACATCACGCCCAGCTGCGCCGACACAGGCAAGGACCGACCAATGATATCATTGACCGTCTGCGTTCGGAACTTGAGCGACGGACCGAGGTCGAAGTGGAGCAGGTTCCAAAGATAGCGAAGATACTGCTGCCACACCGGCTCGTCGAGGCTATACTTCGCCTCCAGATTCGCCCGAATCTCCGGCGGCAACGTCTTGTCGCCAATGCGGTCGAAGGGCCCGCCCGGGATGATCCTCACTAGGGTGAACGTGAAGACGGTCACCGCCAGGAGGACCGGGATGAACTGCAGGATGCGACGAAGAATGTACTGAATCATGTCTTTCCCCTCTCGCGATTTGAAAGAGGGCTGAGCAGCCCTGGTACAGGACTGCTCAGCCCTGCGATGCGGGATACGTCTACTCGGTGGCCGCCAGCTTGGCCTCCCAGTCGATCGTCCACTTGTCCCAGTGCTGGCCGCCGAGCTCCTGGAACGTGCGGTTCAGCCAAGGCTTGTTGAGGCTCACCCTGGTGTAGTAGTAGATCGGCGCGTAGGCCGCTTCCTCCTCAGAGAGGAGCCTCTCGGCCTCGCGGTAGATCTCCTTGCGCTGCTCCTGGTCCGTCAGCTGGCCGGCCTGCTCAGTGAGCTCGTCGAACTCGCTCGGCTCACACGCGCTGCAGGTCTCGTCCACGCAGTTGCGGCGGAGGCGGTTCGCGCCCTCCTCGCAGTTGAAGACCTCGTGGACCCAGTTGTTCTGGTCCGCGTAGTCCGCGCACCAGCCAAGGCGCCACACGTGTGGCATCTCGGCCAGCGGCGTGGTGTTCCGCAAGGTGTCCAGATAGACGCCCCACTCCTGGTTCTGGATCTCGATGTCAACGCCCAGCGTGCTGCTCCACATCGAGCCGATCGCCTCGGCGATGGCGCGGTGGCCCTCACTGGTGTTGTGCATCAGCGTGATGGTGGGGAAGCCCTCGCCGTCCGGGTAGCCGGCCTCGGCCAAGAACTCCTGGGCCTGCTCCTTACCCAGCTCGGGATCCAGGGCCCACGGCGCGATCTCGGGATCTGAAGCGACGTTGCCGAAGATTCCTGGAGGCGCGAAGGTGTTCGCCGGGATCTGGCCGCCCTTGGTCACGTTCTCGACCAGGGACTTTCGATCGATCGCGGCGGAGAACGCCTTGCGCACCAGTGGATCGTCAAATGGCGGCTTGTTGTTCGTGAAGCCATAGTAATAGGTGCAGAGGCGAGGCTGGATGGTGAGCTGCTCGCTCAGCTCCGGGTCCTCGCGGATGCGGTCCATCTCCTCCAGCGGAGGGCCAGGATACGCGTTGTCGAGCTCGTTGTTCTCGTAGAGCGCCATGGCCGTCGATGCCTCGGTGACCATGATCGCCTCGATGCGCTCGATCTGCACGTCGTCGGCGTTGTAGAAGTGAGGGTTCTTCACGAACGTCATGTGGTCCTGGTGTGCCCACTCGTCCATGACGTATGGGCCATTGGTGACGATGTAGCCAGGCTCGACCCAGCGGGCGCCCCACTCATCGATGACCGGCTGGTAGACCGGGCGGGCGACCCACATGCTGGCGATGCCGGGGAAGTAGCCCGCGGGCTTGGTCAGCGTGAACTCAACCGTGTAGTCGTCGAGAGCCGTCACGCCAACGGTCTCCGGATCAGTCTCCTCTCCGGCGTTGTACGCCTGAGCGCCCTCAATGATGTAGAGCACGTAGGCGTAGTCGGAGCCGGTCTCCGGGTTCAGGGTGCGCTTCACGGCGTTCTCGACGTCGTTAGCGTTGACCATGACCGGGTTGCCTTCGTCATCGGTGACGACGTTCGTCTCGCCGGTGGCCGGGTTGTGCTGCACCCACGGCACGTCGTCGCGCATATGGAAGGTCCAGACCGTGCCCTCTTCGTTGCTCTCCCACTCCGTCGCCAGCTCGGGGATGACCTCACTGGTCTCGTCGTCGAAGTCCGTCAGAGCCAGGAACAGCTGCTCATCCACCAGAACAGACGTGGTGTCCGTGCTCAACGCTGGGTCAACCTGCGGCGGCTCACCGGCCAGGTTCCAGTTCAGCGTCACGGGCTTCTCCGGTGCCGGGGGCGGCTCAGCCGTGACCTCGACAATCTCAGTGACGACGACTTCCTCGCCCTCTTTCTCGACGATCTTGGTGACCTCTTTCTCGATCACCTCGGGCGTTGGCTGCGCACAAGCGGACAGCAGGATGCTCCCTACCACTACGACCGCCAGCGCAATCGACCACTTCTTGCTAAGCATGTTCTCCTCCTCTTACGTGACTCTTACCGTTACGGCTTGAACTCCTAAGTCGATCCGCTACGTCCATTTCTACCATCGTTCCTAGCACACCACCTCCTTTGACGTATGACCCGTCTGGGCCGGACGATCTCCCGCTCTCGGCAGATCCTCGCGTCAGCAGCAGCAGGCCGAAAGCGCAACGTGAATGATTGCGAATCAGCTAGCGAATCTCGGCCTTGCCCTCCCGCTCAACCACGTGACAAGCACAGAAGTGACCCGGCGCCATCTCGATCAGCTCGGGGTGCGAATCATAACACACGTCTCGGGCAACCGGACAGCGAGTGTTGAAGTTGCAGCCCTTGGGTGGAGTCGAGGGACTCGGTATATCACCCTCTAGGATCACACGCTGCCGCCTCTCCTCTACCACGGGGTCCGGCACCGGAACCGCGGACATCAGTGCCTGCGTATAGGGGTTGAGAGGATTCGTGTACAGCTCGTCACGGTCCGTGAGCTCCATGATCTTGCCCAGGTACATGACAGCCACACGATCGCTGATGTGCCGCACCATGCTCAGATCGTGGGCAATGAACAGATACGTCAGACCCATCCGGTCCTGTAGATCCTCCAACAGGTTGACCACCTGTGCCTGAATCGAAACGTCCAGCGATGAGATCGGCTCGTCGCACACTATAAGATCCGGGTTGAGGGCCAGGGCGCGGGCAATGCCCACACGCTGCCTCTGTCCTCCGGAGAACTCATGGGGGTATCGATTGACGAAGTACGGATTCAACCCCACCAACCGCAGTAGCTCCTGGACGCGCTCACGCTTTTCCTTGCCGCGAGCGACCCGATGAACCTCCAGTGGTTCTCCTATAATACCTCCTACCGTCATACGTGGGTTCAGCGACGCATACGGATCTTGGAAGATGATCTGCATCCTCTGCCGGGTGCTGCGGAGCTCGGCGGCCGACAGCTTGGCAAGATCCTTGTCTTCAAAAATGATCTCACCATCCGTCGGCTCATAGAGCCGCAGCATCGTCCGCCCCACCGTGGTCTTGCCGCTACCGCTCTCCCCTACTAGGCCTAGCGTCTCTCCCTGATAGATGTTGAAGCTGACGTCATCCACCGCCTTGACATCGCCCACCCGGCGCTGAAACACGCCCCGCGTTATCGGGAAATACTTCTTTAGGTTCCTTACGTCGACCAACGCCTCGTTCCGCTCTGCCATTACGCCGTCCTCCCAGCCACGTATTCCCATCGCCAGCACGCCACGGTGCGTCCGTCCGCCTCCGTCTCCTCCAAAGGCGGCATCGCCTCCAGACACTGATCTTCGGCATACCCACACCGCTCTACGAAGGGACATCCCTCCGGCAGCACCAGCAGATCCGGAGGCAGCCCCGGGACCGACGTCAGCTTTGTACCCGGCGCCTCATCCAACCGCGGAAGTGATCCCAGCAGCCCAATCGTATAGGGATGTCGGGGTTGGCCGTAGATCTGCTTCACCGGGCCCCGCTCCACAATGTACCCAGCGTACATGACGTTGACCATTTCCGCCATCCCGGCCACCACGCCCAGGTCGTGCGTGATCCACATCACTGCCATGCCCAGCCGATCCTGCAGCCGCCTGACCAGCTCCACGATCTGCGCCTGAATGGTCACGTCCAGGGCCGTTGTGGGCTCGTCCGCAATCAGCAGCTGGGGATTGCACGACAGAGCCATCGCAATCATTGCCCGCTGCCTCATACCTCCGGAGAACTGATGGGGATAGTCGTCCAGGCGCTGCGTAGCGTCCGGAATACCCACCATCGCCAGGAGCTCCGCCGCCCGGTTTCGCGCAGCCTTTTCGCCCATTCCCTGATGGAGTTTGAGCGCCTCCACAATCTGGAAC
>JASFVD010000115.1:0-7082 GCA_050050015.1 Anaerolineae bacterium
TGAGCGGCTTCGACGAGGGCATAGCCAAGCGCTCGTCGATCTACGTGCCTTTCCCTCAGGCAGTGCCCCTCAAGTACACCATCGATCCTGAGGCTTGTCTCTACTTGACGCGAGGGACGTGCGGTCGAACGTTCAAGTGCAAGGACGCCTGCCCGGCGGATGCCATTGACTTCGACCAGGAAGCCGAACTAGTCGACCTGGACGTGGACACGATCATCGCTGCCACAGGATTCGATCTGATAGATCCGGAGACCAAGCCAGAGTACGCCTATGGCGCTTACCCCGAGGTAATGACCGGCATGGAGTTTGAGCGACTGTCTGACGCGTCTGGGCCAACCAAGGGCGAGATCTTGGTCAACGGGAAGAAGCCGAGGGACGTCGTGTTCATAAAGTGTGTTGGCTCCCGGGATCCTCACACCGGCGTGCCGTACTGCTCGCGGGTCTGTTGTATGTACACGGCCAAGCACGCTCACCTGGTGCGAGACAAGATCCCAGATGCCAACATCACTGTCTTCTATATGGACGTGCGAGCCTTTGGAAAGGGCTATGAGGAGTTCTACGACCGTGTGAAACACGAGCGGGTAACTTACCGCCGAGGGGAACCCTCTGAGGTATACCGGAGACGGGACAAGCTGGTTGTGCTGGCCGAGGACACGACGCTTGGAGAGCCGGTCGAGGTTGAGGCGGATCTGGTGGTGCTGGCTACAGCCATCGTCCCTCGACCCGACATTCAGGATGCAGCGGACGTGCTCGGGATCAAGCGCTCTCCGGACGGCTTCTTCCAGGAGGCGGACGCGAAGCTGCGACCCGTGGACACGAATGTGGAGGATGTCTTTGTGGCCGGGTGTTGTCAGAGTCCTAAGGATATCCCGGACACGGTTGGTCAGGCTAAGGCGGCTGCCTCGTCGGCGATGCGGGTGTTGGTCCGTGCCGGCGGTGTATCACCCTCTGGGGTCCCAAGCTAAGGTGGTCAAGGAGAGCTAGATGGCGCTGAAGACGGCAAAGATGGCCGAGCAGCTCGAGCTTTTTGGCTGCATTCAATGTGGGAAGTGCACCGGTGGATGCCCAGTCGCGCGGAAAACGGTCCTCAATATCCGCACCCTGATCTATCACATGCTGGTGGACTCGGACATGGATGTGGATGCCCACGAGGAGCTATGGGACTGCACGTCGTGCTTCACCTGCGTCGAACGTTGTCCCAAGGACGTTCAGCCGGCAGAGCTGGTCATTACGCTGCGAGGTGAGCTGGTCGAGAGCGGTCGCGTCCCGGAGACGGTTGGTACGGCTCTGATGAGCATCTTCCGTCAGGGCAACCCGAGCAGTATGGCCCGTCAAGACCGAGAACTCTGGGCCGAGGGCGCCGAGGAGAGTCTGGACATGGCCAAGAAGGCGGCCAAGGAAGGATGCGACCTACTGTACTACGTCGGCTGCATCCCCTCATACGACAGGCGAGTGCAGCCCGTCGCTCGCGCCTTAATGCGCACGTTTGAGAGCGCTGGTATCAAGGCTGGCACGCTGGGCACCGAGGAATCCTGTTGCGGCAACGAGGTGCGACGGATGGGAGAGCTAGGGTTGTTTGAGATGCTGGTGGAGGAAAACGGGGACGTGTTCCGCGGCGTCGCCCAGAACGCTGGTGCCCGCCAACTCGTGACGACGTCACCCCACTGCTTCAACACCTTCAAGAATGAGTATGGCTTGGATGGGATGGAGGTCCTCCACTACACACAGCTTCTGGCGCACCTGATTGAGGACGATCGGTTGACCTTCGCGACAAGCGTGGCGTCCGAGGATGGGGAGGAGAAGCTGGTCACGTATCACGACCCGTGCTTCCTGGGCAAGCAGAACCAGGTATTCGACGAGCCCCGCGCGATTCTCGAAGCCATTCCTGGCGTCAAGTTGGTCGAAATGGACCGGAATCGTGAGCGCAGCCTGTGCTGTGAGGGTGGCGGCGGGCGGATGTGGGTCGAGGGCACCAATCTTGAGGAGAGGCTCGCCTTTCAGCGTGTGGAGGAGGCAGCCGAGACAGGGGCCGACATTCTCGCCGTGGCGTGTCCCTTTTGCCTGCTGACACTGGAGGACGCGGTCAAGGTGCGAGGCTTGGATGAGAAGCTGCAGGTAATGGACATCATGGAGCTCGTCGACACGGCGTCTGCGGATGCTTCGGACGAGTAGAGGGCGCCACGTGTACTGCTCGTCGCCAGGTGAGTGAGACCATGGAACAGGAACCGCGTATCGGTGTCTACGTCTGCCACTGCGGCGTGAACATCGCTGCGACTGTGGATGTCGAGGAGGTGTCCGAATCGGCGGGCGACCTGCCGGGCGTCGTCGTCTCGCGAGACTACACCTACATGTGCTCCGACCCCGGCCAGGCACTGATCAAGCAGGACATTCGAGACCACGGGTTGAATAGAGTGGTCGTGGCGTCCTGCTCGCCTCGCATGCACGAACCGACCTTCCGTGCCGCTGCTCAACAGGAGGGGGTGAATCCGTACCAGGTGGAGATGGCCAACATTCGCGAGCAGTGCTCGTGGGTGCATAGGGATAAGTCTCAAGGAACGGAGAAAGCCAGGTCACTTATCGCGTCGGCTGTGGCGAAGGCAGGGCGTCTTCAGGCTCTTGAAGAGCGTGAGGTAGACGTCACGCCCGCAGTCGTCGTGATCGGAGGCGGTGTTGCAGGCATGACAGCCGCCCTCGACGTAGCCGATACGGGAGTGCCGGCCTACCTTGTCGAGAAGGAATTACAGCTCGGCGGACGCGTCGCGAAGCTCAACCGCACCTTCCCCACCCTGGAGGCGGTGTCCGAACTCCTGGAGCCTCTGATCAAACGCGTGAGCGAACATCCCAACGTCACCGTGTTGCTCAACAGCCAGGTTCTGCAGGTTGACGGGTATGTGGGTAACTTTGAGGTGACCGTCGGTGCTGCAGACTCCGGCAGTCCGACGGAACGCTCGATCGAAGCTGGGGCCGTGATCGTGGCCACCGGGTACGACGTGTTCAACCCGGACCGAAAGCCGGAATTCGGTTACAGTGACTACCCCAATGTGATCACGTCTCTGGAACTGGAGGAACGCCTGGCAAATGGCAATCTCGTCGTCGATGGCCATGAACCAGAACGGGTGGCCTTTATCCAGTGCGTCGGGTCCAGGGACATCCAGTTGGGCAACCCTCATTGCTCGCGAGTCTGCTGCATGTACACGGCCAAACAGTCGCGGCTGGTGCGTGAGATGCTCCCTGGCGCCGATGTCACCGTGTTCTACATCGACGTGCGGACCTTTGGGAAGGGGGCGGAGGAGTTCTACGACGAGGCTCGCAGCAAAGGTGTTCGCTACCGGCGGGGCAACGTCTCCGAGATCTATCGAAAACGGAGCGACCCCGAGCGCGTCGTGCTGGTGGCAGAAGACACCTTGCTAGGTGAGCCCATCGAGTTCCAGGCAGACCTTGTGGTCCTGGCCGTCGGTATGGAACCGCGCGCCGGCGCGAATGAGATCTCTCAGATCCTGAAGCTACCTTGTTCAGCTGATGGATTCTTCTTGGAGGCACACCCAAAGCTGCGGCCCGTGGACACGGCGATGGAGGGAGTTTTCCTCGCTGGGTGCTGTCAGGGCCCCAAGGACATTTCAGACACCGTTGCGCAGGCTAAGGCGGCGGCCTCGTCGGCACTCATCCCCTTGATTCGTGGATCAGTGCCCGTCGAGTCGGCCACCGCAGTGGTGAACGAGGAGCTCTGCGCCAGCTGCGGGCTGTGCGTGGACGTCTGCCCCTACGACGCGCCAGCCCTCGACACTCTCTGGGGGGTCTCGCGGATCAACGCGGTTCTCTGCAAGGGGTGCGGCGCTTGCGCTGTCACTTGCCCTTCGAAGGCCATTCGGCTGCAGCATTTCACCGCCGAGCAGGTATTGGCGCAGGTCGATGCGCTCGTCGGGTGATCTGCGCGGCGACTACCGTTCCGTCGTTCGCTGTATGAGGACTAACCGCGTTACCGCTCGAAGGAGATAGCATGGCTGAAGTCAATTTCGAACCCAAGATTGTTGCCTTTCTATGCAACTGGTGCACGTATACCGGGGCTGATCTGGCGGGCACCTCGCGAATTCAGTATCCGCCCAACGTGCGGATCATTCGCTTGATGTGCTCTGGATCGGTCGACCCCACCTACGTGCTCAAGCCGCTGCTGGACGGTGCCGACGGCGTCCTCATCGGCGGTTGCCATCCCGGCGACTGTCATTACCAGTCGGGGAACTATAAGGCTCGCCGGCGCATCATTGCGCTCAAGGAGATCCTTAGGAACGCGGGTATTGACGAGGATCGGGTGTGGCTGCGCTGGATCTCCGCGTCAGAGGGTCAGCGGTTTGCCGACACCGTTACGGATATGACCGAGTTTCTCAGGGAGAAGGGCCCCAACCCGATGCGCCGGGAGTGGGCTGTGTAGCTTGACGGATGAGGAGGCGCAAGCGCATACTGCGACCGACCTCGTGTGACTGGCAGACCGGTGAACTGGTAGGCAGCGAATGCCAGGTGGTAGAAGGGTCTGGCTGGGCCTGCGGGTTTGTGAGCCTGGTATATGGCTCTACCGCTGAACAGGGGAGATCTGATGAGAACACTGATTCCGGTTGAAGACAACGATACGCTGGCCGCCGTGCAAGGGTTTCTCAGGCGTGTCTTGAAAGCCAACATCGTGGACTCGCTTCTGGTGCCGATGAAGACGCCCCAGGGGGCTGTGACACCGGCCTTGGTGTCCAGTCCGGAGCTATTGGACCGAGCCGATCCACTCGCACCTGTCATGGGGTTGAATGCTGCACGGTTAGCTGGGCGTGTCTCTGTGCGAGAGCCTCGGCAGCGAATCGGCGTGGTCCTGCGTCCGTGCGAGTTGCGGGCTCTGGTGGAGCTCGTCAAGCTCCAGCAGGCCAGCCTCGACGACCTCGTGACGATAGGCATCGATTGCCTCGGTACGTACGACGTGTCCGTCTATATCACCATGACTGGCAATGGGTCCGAGGCAGCGGAGGCAGGGAGCGCTGTCGACATGAAGGCCTACCTTGCGACGGCACGAACCGGCGAGTTGCAGGCGCTGGACGGGTTCGCCTTCCGCGCAGGATGCCAGATGTGCGAGAAACCCTACGCCGCCGGCGCTGACATAACTCTCGAGCTGTTCGGAGCCGATCTCAACAGCGCCATTCCGGTCTCGTTGCCGGATGACGTGGCCGAGGCGCTGGAGTTGAGCGCGGAGGACGTCGAGGAACGGCGGGCCGACGTGATTGAGTCCGTCGTGGCGGCTCGCAGCGAAGTGCGCGACGAGAGGTTTGCCGAGATTCGAGAGCGGCTGGATGAGGAGGGTATCGAAGGGGTCTTCGCCGCCTGTATTCGTTGTCACAACTGCATGACCGTCTGCCCCATCTGCTACTGCAAGACCTGCCTGTTCAGGAGTCAGGTCTTTGACCATGAGCCCATCCAGTACGCGAACTGGGCGGTGCGCAAAGGCGCCTATCGCATGCCGGCGGACACGATGCTGTTCCATCTCACGCGGCTGAACCACATGGTGCTTTCGTGTGTGGGCTGCGGCATGTGTACTAGCGACTGTCCAGCCGATCTACCGGTTGGGGACGTCTTCCGAGCCGTCGGGCACGAGACCCAGGCCGTGTTCGACTACGAGCCAGGTGGCGATGTGGAGGAACCCCTGCCCTTGATTACGTTCCAAGAGGACGAGTGGATGGATGTTGGAGAGGAATAGGAATTAGGAATGGCAACGAAATCCGAAGTCACGGAAGAAAACGAACTAATTCCCGTCTACATCATGGGCAAGCGCTACATGGTGCCGCCCACGCTGACGATCATGAAGGCGATGGAGTACGCGGGCTACACTCTCATTCGAGGTGTCGGATGCCGCGGAGGTTTCTGCGGGGCCTGCGCGACGACGTATCGCATCAAAGGTGATCCTAAGCTCTACTTCGGTCTTGCGTGTCAGACGGTCGTCCAGCCGAACATGTACTTGGCCCAGATCCCCTTCTTTCCTGCGCAGCGGGCGAGCTACGACGTCACGCAGATGGAACCCACGCCCACAACCCTATTCTCCGCGTATCCGGAGTTGTTACGCTGTCTGGGGTGTGGCGCATGCACCAAGGCCTGCCCCCAAGATCTAGAGGTGCGTGAATACATGGCGGCTGGGATGAAGGGTGACATCGCCGAGATGGCCGACCTTTCCTTCGACTGCATCATGTGCGGCCTCTGTGCGGCACGCTGTCCGGCCGAAGAGGCCCAGTACAACATTGCGATTCTTGCTCGGCGGCTTTATGGGCGATATCTTGCGCCTCGTTCGGAGCACCTGGAGGAGCGTCTAGAGGAAATCGAAGCAGGCGTGTTCGAGGAGAAGCTTGGGGAGCTGATGCAGCTTGATCGTGAAGAGCTGGCAGAGCGGTATGAAGCCCGTGATATCGAGCCAGATTAAGGCGAGTAGCAGCTGGCGCTTCGCCCACTTTTTCTTAGAGAGGAACACCAGGAGGATTGGGAAACAATGAATGGTTATCCGGCTGAGATGCGGGAGTCGATCAAGCAGGTTGAGGCGACCCGCATGCGCCGTCTCGACGAAACATACCCTCGAATGTCGATGGAGGAGCGCGAGCGTGTGCTCGATGATTTCCATCCCGACTATATCGAGGAAAAGATGCGTGCCGTACGAGTCGGCAGGAGCAAGGGGCAGCGCATGCCGCTCGAGATGGCCGACATCGTCGAGGGACGACCTCACATCGCCCCAGACTTTGATTTGAGCAACCCCAAGGCCCGCACGGACGTGCTCGTCATTGGAGGAGGCGGAGCCGGAGCTTCGGCGGCCCTGCTCGCTCAGGAGAACGGAGCACAGGTGATCGTTACCACGAAGCTCCGCTTCGGTGACGCCAACACGATGATGGCCCAAGGGGGCATCCAGGCGGCCGACCGGCCGAACGACAGCCCAGCCATCCACTATCTCGATGTCATCGGAGGTGGGCACTTCACCAACGATCCCGACCTGGTCGAGGCTCTAGTAATGGATGCCCCGTTCGTCATTGACTGGCTCGAGGGCCTGGGGATGATGTTCGACAAGGAGCCGGATG
>JASFVD010000116.1:0-7037 GCA_050050015.1 Anaerolineae bacterium
TTCCCCAACCAGATCAACAACTCGCTGGGATTCCCCGCTATCTTCCGGGGCGTTCTCGACGTGCGGGCGACGACCATCACCGACGAGATGGCCATCGCCGCCGCCCGGGCCCTGGCCAGCTATCAGCGGGAGCGCGAGTTCGACGAGGAACACCTGCTCCCTACGATGAGCGATTGGGAGGTCTTCCCCCAGGAGGCAGCGGCCGTCGGCATCAAAGCTCAGGAGCAGGGAGTGGCGCGTCGAGGGCTCGTCCACAGCGAACTCCTGCACGAGGCGAGACAGAAGATCCAGCAGGCCCAGGATATGACCCGATTCCTGATGGAGAAGGAGATCATCCCGCCTGTACCAGAAGAATGGTCCTGAGGAGGCAAAGCCAATGTATGAATTGATTATCATCGGCGGAGGTCCCGCCGGGATCAGCGCCGCCACGATGGCGCTCAACCAGCGCGTCGAGACCCTCATCATCGCCGAGCACTGGGGTGGACAGACGACGTACGAGATGGAGCTCGAGGACAAAGAAGGTCGGGGCAGCCTCAGCGGTGAGACGCTGCTCGAGTCCTTCCGCCGCCAGCTCGACTACCTCGACTTCGTCCGTCACTTCGACCGCGTGACCAAAGTCTTGCCCGAGGACGATCATTTCGTCGTGGAGACTGCCGACAGCGACCGTTTTCAGGGCCGGACGCTTATCATCGCCACGGGCGCCAAACCAGAGCGTCTCAATGTGCCGGGAGCGAAGCGGCTGGCTGGACGTGGCCTGAGCTATTCGGCCACCACTCACGCCGGCCTCTTTCTGGGCAAGGACGTCGCCGTGGTCGGGAACGGGCGTCGTGCTCAGTGGGCCGCCGCCAGCCTCGCTCGTAAGGCCCACCAGGTCTACCTTCTGGCGCCGGAGCCGCTGGTGGTGACCCCGCTGGTCGACAAACTCCGGGGGATGGATAACCTGGAGCTGACGGAAGGCGCGGTTGTAAACGAGGTTCTGGGCGACGAATTCGTCAGTGGTGTGGTGGCGACGATGCCCGACGGAGAAGAGCGGGAGATACCGGTCAAAGGCGTGTTCGTCAAGCTGACCCGCCTTCCCAACTCGGACCTGGTCAAGGAGTGGATCGACTGTGATAGTCGTGGCCACCTTATCGTCGACCAGTACAACGCCACCAGCTGGCCGGGCGTGTTCGCCGCCGGCGACGTAACGGTGGTCTCGGAGCAGGCACTGGTGCACGTGGGGGAAGGCGTCAAGGCTGCTCTCTCCGCCTACCACTACTTGCTGATGCGTTGATCGTCTCTCCTTGCCCCCGTGAGGACCGTTGCACCGTTGGGGCCCCCCCCTTTCGGCAGGCTCTCAGGGGGCAAGGAGCCGACCCGCTCTGCCCGCCGTTCACCAGCGAAGTCTGGTCTCAGCGGGCGCAGGGCAGGATCTGCCCGGATTTGGTACACCCAGGGTCCGCCAGGGCTCCCGCACAAGGAGCCCACAGCCAGGCCCACGTCCCCATCGATCATACCCGAGGAGAAAGGTGCTGGAAAGAGCCAGAGAACTCGAAGAACAGCTCGTCGCCTGGCGACGGGACATCCACAAGAATCCCGAGTTAGGTTTCCAGGAGACACGCACCGCCGCCCGCGTCGCAGAAGAGCTTGAGGACCTGGGCTACGAGGTTGAGGCAGGAGTTGGACGAACCGGCGTGGTGGCCAACCGCGGAGAGGGACATCCGATCATCGCCATCCGGGCCGATATGGACGCCCTTCCCATCCAGGAGGAGAACGACGTTCCATACGCTTCTCAGAACCCGGGGGTGATGCACGCCTGCGGCCACGACGTCCACGTCGCCATCGGTATCGGCGTGGCGACCCTGCTCAGCCAGGAGACCTTCGACGGCACGGTTCGTTTCCTCTTCCAGCCCGCCGAGGAGACCGAAGACGGGGAGGGGAAGAGCGGAGCCCAGCGCATGATCGAGGACGGCGCGATGGAGGACGTTGACCAATTACTCGCGCTCCACGTTGACAGCAGCACGCCGGTCGGCGACATCGTAGTATCCAAAGGACCGTCCAGCGCCGGGGTCGACTCCTTCGAGGCCACCGTCCTGGGCGAGGGCGGACACGGCGCTTACCCGCACACCGTCGTCGACCCAATCCACATCGCCGGTCACGTCATTCTGGGCCTTCACGGTATCGTCTCCCGTCAAATCCATCCCAGCGAGCCCGCCGTGATCAGCATCGGCTCCATCCACGGTGGAAAGGCCGAAAACGTGATCCCTGAGGAGGTCAAGCTGTCGGGCACAATCCGCTACCTGGAAAACCACGTCCAGGAGAAGATCCACGCGGAGATAGAGCAGGTGCTCCAGATAACGCGGGCCATGGGCGGGGACTACGCCCTGGAGATCAAACCTGGCTACCCTCCCATGTACAACGACGCCCAGACAGTCGAGCTATTGCGGGAGGTCGGCGCCGATCTGCTGGGAGCCGAGCACTTGCGAGCGGACCGATTGGAAATGGGCGCCGAGGATTTCGGATTCTACGGCTCGTTTGCCCGCAGCGCAATGTTCAGACTGGGATGCAAGGTCGGAGGGGACGAGCGGAAGCACCACAACCCGCGCTTCGACGTCGACGAAGGTTGCCTGCCAATCGGCGCCGCCATCCTCGCCGAGGCAGCCCTTCGCCTGCTGAGGAGCTGAAAACACCCCCAGCCAAATCGAGTCAGGTCAGCGACCGAATCCTGGTCCACGGAGAAGCAATGGCCGGTGCATTCCGTGGAGTCGGCGCAACACTGACTCAGGACGAGCTGAGCACCACGGCCAGGAACGTGGCAATCAGTGCGACGAGGACCCCGATGAGGACGAGGACTACAATCGTCCGCTCGACCCGGCCTCGGAACCGGTCGGTGGCCCACAGGAAGAGGCCGAGCGCCAGGCCCGAGCCGAGCACCACCCCCGCGGTGTACGTAAACGCTGTCGCCATCAGCGCCGGGAGATCGACGCGCACAATCAGGCGGCCGAATAGGCTCAGAGAGAACCGGCTTCCGAGGAAAGCGTAGCCGATAGCGGTCAGCAGGCCCACCGCGGTCAGGGCAATACCCTGCAGGCGGTGCCGGCCCCGCTCCAGCCAGATCGTAACCAGCCCCAGCGCGACCAGAGCCGTGGCAAACGTCAGGACGATGATGGAGATCAGTTGGATCACCGGGGCCCGAGGCCTCCAGCCTAGAAGAGCTGCAGCTGCTCCGCCTGGGGCGGCGGCTCCGACTCCGGGATGTCCTGCACGCGTTCGAGCACGTCCGGGATCTTCCGCATGTCCTCCTCGACCGTCCCGCGGAGACTGGGCCGGTGGAGGGCTGCGGCCGGATGATACATTGGATAGTAGACGATCCCCCCGATCTTCCGCGGATCTCCGTGAACGTGGGAGATACGCGCGTTTGGGAAAGCGCGAGCCATCGAGAAACGCCCCAGGGTGACCACCACCGTCGGCTCAATCAGCTCAATCTGGCGATCCAGATATGGTTCACAGGCATTCACCTCCCGCGGCAGCGGGTCGCGGTTCCCGGGCGGCCGACACTTGATCACGTTGGTGATGTATACCTGCTCCCGCGTCAGCCCGATGCTGTTCAGAAGCTCCTCCAGAAACTGGCCGGCTGCGCCGACAAACGGTCGTCCCTGCTGATCCTCGTGGAACCCGGGCCCCTCACCGATAAACATGATGTCGGCGTCCGCCGGGCCCTCCCCCGGTACGGCGTGCGTCCTACCCCGGTGCAACGGGCATTTGGTGCACTCCCTCACCTCTGCCGCTAGTCTCTCCAACTCTGACACGCTTCCCTCCTACCCCCTTCGACGCTCAGAACCACATCCCGTTTCTACAATCATTCCGCAATGCTCTGCCCGGGCAAGCCGTCGCCCCCATCAGGCAATAGCACCGCGCAGCGCTACGAATTATAGTAGCGGGTTACCATTTTGTCTAACCTCAATCTGCTCCCGCTGTAGGCGCTCCTTCAATGCCCTATGCTGCCGGGCCAGCCTCCGCCGATACGCTTCGTTGTCGATCTCAGCCGCCATCACCCAGGCATCTTCACCATCTTGATAGTACCTGTGCCGCCTTCGCTCCACCTCGAACCCGTGCTTCTGGTAAAGCGCGTAGGCCACGTCGTTGGAAGGACGCATCTCCAGCGTCGCGACCTCCGCTCCCCCCGCCAGCATCTTCTCCAGCGCCACCACGAGCAGCAGATCCCCAAACCCCTGTCCCTGCCAATCGGGACGAACGGCAATTGTCGTGATATGCCCTTCATCCCCTTCCAGGCGGAATCCCACGTAACCGATGATGCGACTTCTCCTCGCCAGGTTGAAGAGGTTCCGTAAGCGATCCGCCCACCCGCCGTCAGAGTCCGGGGGTTCCTCTCCTCTCGGCCTCAGCAGAACGTAGTAGTAGGCGCGATCTCGTCTCAGTTCACGCAGGAAGGCCGCCGCGGGCCAGGGCGTGGGGAAGGCGACGCGATCGATGCCGGCAACCACCGGGACGTCGCCCGACTCCATTGCGCGCAGGGTGTAGGGCATCAAACCGGGTGCTTGAGGTAGATCGGCGTCAGCGAGGCTACGTCGTCAACATCTCCCTGGTTCAGGCGCCGCCAGCCAAGCTCGGCCAGGAACCCGGCGCGACGCAAGCGCCAGGCCGGTGGCAGGAGGACAGCGCGGTCGCCGAGTCGGGCTATCACGTCGGCCCCCCGCTTGTCGACCTCGCCGCAGAACAGCGTCGGCTCGGTGATCTCCCGCTCCAGATCGGCCCACGTCGTGAGACGCGGCTCCTCCTGAGCCTGCCATCCGCCGAATTGCCAGCGATAGATCGCTATGCTGATCCGTCCTCGTCCTGCCTGAAGGATCGCAGCCAGTTGACGCCGGTCCCGACCCTGCGCGGCGGCCACTACGTCCAACGTCGGAATCCCCACCAGAGGCAAGCTCTGTGCCACAGCCAGGCCCTTCGCCACGGACAGGCCGATGCGAAGCCCGGTGAAGGAGCCCGGGCCCTTCGTCACCGCCACGCCGCTGAGCTGTTTCGGCGCCAGATCGAGCTGCTCTATGGCATCCGCCAGACGAGGCGTCAGCTCGCTGGTGTGCCGACGGGGTGCTTCCCAGGTGTACTCCATGCGCACGCGGAAGCCGTCGTGCAGTGCAAGGCTTGCCTGATCTGTTGCCGTGTCAATCGCTATCAACATGGGGTTAAGCTCCAAACGCCATCTGCCGGAACTCGCGCAGCAATGCCTGATGACGTGGCCCATGGGCAGAGAACCAGAGGTGACGCCGGGTCGGATCTCCGGGTTCCACGAAGTCCAGTTTGATCCAGAGATGATCAGGGGGGATAAGCGATTCTGCCCGCTCTGCCCATTCGATAACGCTGACAGCGTACTCGTTTCCCAGGAAGTCATCCACGCCCAGATCCCAGACCTCCCCCGGGCTGGAGATCCGGTAAAGGTCGATGTGATACAGCCTCTGCTCATCCTCGGCGCGGGTATATTCGCGAATCAGCACGAAGGACGGGCTCACCAGATGCTGCTGGGCCCCCCACCCACGTCCGACTCCCTGAGTGAGAGAGGTCTTCCCCGATCCCAGAGGTCCCTGCAGGCAGATCACGTCACCACCGCGAAGCAATGTACCCAGACGAGCCCCGATCCGCTGCGTCTGCTCCGTGCTGCGGCTTATGAACTCCAGCATATTCTCTTCAAGCAGGACCATGATGGCATCCCCGGTGAGGCCAGAATCCCACGGGCGATTATACAACCGTTGCCCATGCTCGACAAGCAGCCGACGCGCAGGGTCCTATCGTTCTCATACTTGAGGTGACCGGCCCTTAGACGACGCCTGCGGCAAGTGCCGGTCACCTTTCTCCATCCAGGAATGATAACACCCCGGCTGACGCGAGAGCCTGTCGGCGCCGGCAAGCAGCCTCAAGCTAGCGCAAAGGGGCGAGTAGTTATATAATCGCCCGATATGCCACACGACGTGATAACCCCTTCCATGATCTTGAGGAGTGATTACGGTGCAATGTTTGGTCATCTCTGACATCCACGCCAACCTCGCGGCCCTGGAGGCCGTGCTAGAGGACGCCCCGGACTTCGATGAGCTGTGGTGCCTCGGCGACCTGGTCGGCTACGGCCCGAACCCCAACGAGTGCATTGATCGCATTCGAAACCTTGACCATACGAGCCTGGCGGGGAACCACGATTGGGCAGCCCTGGGGAAGTTGAGCCTGCGCAGTTTCAACGCCGTCGCCCGCGCGGCCAACGAGTGGACACGACAGGAGCTCACCTCGGGCTCGCGCACGTACCTGAACGGTCTTTCGCCCAGCCTCCAGCAAGGAGACTTTGCCCTGGCCCACGGCAGCCCCCGGGAGCCGGTGTGGGAGTACATCATGAGCGCCAAGACTGCCTACCACAACTTCGAGTACTTCTCGACGCCGGTCTGCCTCGTCGGTCACACCCACGTACCGGTTCTGTTCAAACTGGATGAGGAGCACGACCGCGCCGAGGCTGTCCTCCCCCCCCTGCCCGAGCCGCTGAGACTGGGACCGGAACGGGCCATCGTCAATCCAGGCAGCGTCGGGCAGCCCCGGGACGGGGACCCCCGGGCCAGCTATGCCATGCTGGATACGGACGACATGACGTGGGATTTCCGACGCGTCAGCTATTCGATCGAGATTACCCAGGAGCGCATGCGGGCGAAGGGCCTCCCTCAGCTTCTGATCGACCGGCTGGACGCCGGGCGCTGAGGCGGAACTTATACGCTTGCCCCAACGTCTAAGACATGACAATAACCCGTTCTTGGAGACCAGTCTTGAGGAGGAGAAAATGGGCAAGAAGATCATATTCGGTATCGCAATCTCGCTCTTAGTGCTCGCCATCGTCGGTTGCGCCGCCGCGCCGGCACGCCAGTTGCTCGAAAGTGAGCCACCTGGAGCCCCGATGGAGATGGACAGCGCAGGGGCCGAGGCCCCGATGGAGGAGAGCGAAGCGGGGGCCCGGGGAGCCAACTACGCGGCCACCGAGCGCCTCATCATCCGCAACGCCAGCCTCG
>JASFVD010000117.1:0-6979 GCA_050050015.1 Anaerolineae bacterium
GACAAATGGGTGAGGCGCCAGGCCGTCTGGGGTCCGACAACCGCGGGGACGTTGATGTTGAGAATGTCGACGTCCCGAGGCAACCTATGAGCCAGCAGGTACGCGGCAAACTGACGGATGACCGCCCTCGAGACAGCGTAGTCGGCGGCATCATCCCCCGTCAGGTGATAATGAGGCCCCATCTCGAGCGAGACGGCCATCGCCGGGATTCCGAAGGCGCTCGCCTCCAGCGCAGCGCCTACCGTGCCGGATATCGTCACCTCGATCCCCAGGTTAGCCCCGTAGTTGATCCCGGAGACGACGATCGCCGCAGGGCGTGGCGCTAGCTCTATGACAGCGTGGTCCACGGCCAGCGCCGGGCTGGCATCGACGGCATACGCAGTAACCCGCTCCCCGTCGAGCTCTGCGAAAACGGGCTGGATGCGACCCGTCACGTGTCGTGGCATCGAGCGTCCACCCCCAGACCATTGCCGGTCTGGAGCGACGACTAGTATCTCTCCGAGCGGCAGGACCGCTTCCGCAGCGGCCCAGAGCCCGTCAGAATCGATGCCGTCGTCATTGGTCACGACGATAAGTGGTCGTTCTTTCGACAAAGGTCCAAATGCTCCTTGGGCCCGGGTGGCCCCTGTTCGTGCCGTCGGGCGTGCGCGGCGCCCGACGCAATTTGATCGCTTAAGACACTCAATAGACGGATTATGTCGGGTGCGAAAGCTCCCGGTTGTCTGCTCTGTATGTCCAGAACACCAACGACTGTGTCCTCAACCAGCAGAGGAATGGCTACCGCCGAATATGTCTCCATCAGCAGCGGTGGCTTGAGGTGGAGTGGCTCCGTCTTCACATTCTGGATCACCTGAGGCCGCCCGGTTGCGGCAGCCCTGCCCACCGGACACTTGGATCCAAGCGGGATCTGCATATGCTCTCGGTGAGGTTCCTTCCTGTCTCGCCGACCGCCTGCTTGAGAACAACTGCGTCAGAGTCCGGTTCCAAGAGGAAGATTCCGACTTGACACGCACTCGGACACAAGACCTCCAGACACGTTCCGATGATCTGCACAGACTGCTGCAAAGCGGTATCCAGTTCTAACCCTTGCGAAAAGACCCTGGTGATCTCTGCGACAGCCGTCAACCCGGCACGGCGCGCCCCAGTCTCTCTCTCCCGATCAGCGTCCAGCGCACGGAGCTTCGTCGTCAGGTCATCGAGCGAGCGTGCTAGCACGCCGATCTCGTCCTCTCTGTCGGTTATGAGGCAATCTCTGACCACAACCTCTCCAGACAGTTCGCCCTGTGCCGCAGCGTGCGCTGCCATCGACAGCTCACCCAAGGGAGCAGCGACCGACCATGCCGCCATTCCGTTCACCCCAGCCAAGAGCGCTATCGTTATCAGCGAGCTACCGAGCATGATTGCCAATCCCGCGTGAGTGGCACGCTCAATATCCTCTGTCCGGCGGATCACAAGAAGCTCTGCAGAGCTAGATCCCACCGTGACGGGCTGCTCCCAACCCTGGGTAGTTCTTGACAGGCCGTACGATTCGAACGCCAGGCCTGGTCGCGTGGCAGCATACGTACCACGAAAACCCAATCCAAGGTCGGCAAGAAGGCGTCCGGTGGCCTGGATGCGCTTCAACTCGGTTTCCAGATCAAGGCCTGCTATCACCGCACCGGCCGAGTTCGGTATTGAAGCCTCACTTAGGAGGAGCAAGCGACCGTCCATAGACCGGATGACCGGCTCGTGTGGCTCGGTCAGGTTCAGCAAAGACGATTCTCCAGGGAAGCCATACACCGTGAGTTCTGTCGCCATCTGCCCCTGCTGCTCGTAGACCTGGATGAGGGCCAGGTCAAAGCTGTCCTGTACCGCGTCCACACGCCTGTCGAGCGCGCTCACAGCTGCTTCGTCCCCCTCCCAAACGGCCGCGAGTGCAATGGAGTCGTTCGCTAGGAGGGATGCAGCCGCCGAGACTGTCGCCGCGCGCTGATTCAGTGCTTCTACCACATAGTCGACCTCGGTTCCGATTTGATGGCTCAGAAACCGATTGCGCGCCAGGGCAGACCCACCGATGGTGGCAGCACCACTCAAGAGGAGGCAGAGCAAGATCACCACTCCGTTGGCTACGAGGAGCTTGCCGCCCAGTGAGCGCACTCGCCAGGGGGCACACAAACGCTTCAGCAGCGAGCTAGACAAGCGTGGACCCCAGGGAAGGTTGGCTACTTCTCCACCACCCCCCGCTGCCCCAGGCGGTGCAGCTCGGCCCAGGGGACGGGCCTTCGACCAGTCCCTATCTAGGCGAGACATGCCACTGCCTTTTCAGCCACCAGCTTCAAGGAGAGCATCAGGGCCAGAGCTGTCGGGACGTCTATGACAACGTGCATTGGACGATTGTCTATCTGATTGGCGCCAGTGAAATCGCAACAACGAAGACGATAGAGCCCAAAAGGGCACCGGCAAGTGTCTGAAGGAGGGTGTGATGCCGGAGCCGAACCCGCGACCAGGCGACGAGGGGCACGATCAGCAAAAAGGGCAACGCCGTTCCGAGAAGCATCCAGATCAACGTCCCGCCACTTGCTGCGGCCGCCGTGTGCACGCTGATCTTCCATCGCAGCGTAACGAAGAATACTACGACTGTCTGAAGCCAAATAGAGGCTGCCACCGCGGTCATCGCCCTAGGGGCCGCACCCAGCGCCAACACGAGCCAGCCGACCCCGGCGCAGATGACGACAACCAGCAAGGGCCGCCTCCGCTGCTCCCGCAATCGAATGTGGATGTCCGTGATCTGCCCGCGCACGACTGACCAAACAACGTAGAGGAAGGGAATCAGAACACCCAGAACCACGTAGATGGCTCCCCAGATCCAGGCTACTGATCCAGCTATCTTGAACACCATCAGCATAATTGTTGCGGACATCACAACTGGAGGACTACCCACGTTGGAGACCAGGCTCGCTACTCGCCGGTCCCAGGTGTGAGTTGGCGATGCCCCAGAAGACCCGAAACTCTCCGAGAGCATCTCTCTCCACACATATGCGGCAAGATTGCGACCAGTGGTAGCTGAGCTTGGGCCTCTGGTCTCGGTTCCTCTCAGCATCCAAAAACTCCAGTTGCTCGTCTGGTCACGGGTGCCACCTCATAGTTCTACTGTAACAGAGGGCTGTTAATCCCGATTTAACGCCCCGTTAAGACACAGTCAAGATGGCATTAACTGATCACTAATGGCCAATCAGTGGCCTGTTCACTGAGAAGCTGTGCGAACGCGACGGTCGAGTCTGCACTGATGCCCATCCAAAACGAAAAAGGTGCGATGCGCCCGGGGGCACATCGCACCTCAGATCCGGGTTCAAGTAGAACGTTACTTGACCGGGATGTACTCTTCGGCTACGATCGCCTGGCCCTCGGCGCTCATGATGAAGTCCAGGAAGGCCTTCGCCAGTCCTGTCGGCTCTCCCTTAGTCACCATGTTCAGCGGCCGCACCACCGGATACTCATCGCTCTGCGCGTTCGCCACCGTCGGCTCCACCCCGTCGATCGCCAGCGCCTTCACGCTGTCGTCCAGGTAGCCGAAGGAGATGTAGCCGATCGAGAGCGGCGTGCTCGTCACCGTTGTCTTGACCGCACTGTTCGAGGGCTGCAGCAGCGCCGTGTCCAAGATCAGCGACTCTGGCAGCAAGAGACTGGTCTTTCAGCGTCGCGTCGACATCAAATCTGTCTTCTTCTGCGATTCTACTCACGAAGACGCCTTCAGATGTAGTCGACGGGTATCTCATGATCGGCCAGGAATTGACGAATATCGGGGCCCTCAGGAACACTGACGAGGTGAACCTGCTTCTCACGCCACAGCGCGAAGTGATAGGTATTCTTTCCCTTCGAGTTCGAGTTCGAGGTCAACTTCCAGCGCGGACGTGCATAGACAGGGGGTTCGACCTTCCAACCCTGAGCCAGCATCGTCTCCAAGCTAGCACGAGAACCATGCCGCGATTTAGTCTTGGTCATTCTCCAACCCCGACTCCTGTTCATCGGCCAGCACATATAGGTCACCAAGAAGGCTCAAGAGATTCGCCAGCCGTTCCGTAGACACAGGCGAACAAGCTCGCCCATCGACAGGACGAATCATAACACGCCTATCTTAAGAGTGTTTTGGGAACCGTTTAAGAAGGAGTCAGAGATCCGTTAACGAGAGGTTAACGCGGGGAGAGCGACGTAGAAGGACGATCCTTGATCCTCTACGCTTTCGGCCCAGATATGCCCGTCATGGGCTTGGACGATATGCTTAGCGATGGCGAGCCCCAGCCCGGTGCCACCGCCACTACGCGCCCGGTCCGCCTTGTAGAAGCGCTCGAAGATGCGCGGAAGATCGGTGCTCGGGATGCCAACGCCCGTGTCCTCCACCGTGATCAACACCCAGTCTCCAGGTCCGAGGTCAGCCAGCTCGTCCATCGGGTGTCCCTCATCAAATCGGCCGAACTCGCGAATCGACACCTGGATCGAGCCTCCCGCCGGCGTGAACTTGATCGCGTTGTGCACCAGGTTCGTCACGACCTGCTGCATCCGATCGACGTCGGCCAGCACAGAGAGTGGCTCGGCGGGAACGTCCACGCTTAGGTCAAGCTCCGCCCGCTCTGCCTGTGTCCGAAGGCGCTCAACTGGCGGGCCAACCACCTCAATCACGTTGACCGGTTCCAGGCGAATCGGGGCTCGACCAGATTCAATGCGTGACAACTGGAGAAGTTCCTGCACCATCTGAGTCAGCGCGTCGACTTCCGTATCCATCCGATCCAGGAAACGCCGGGCCGCGGGAGGATCCTGCAACGCACCGTCGCGAAGGGTGTCGACCAATGCCTTCAGCGAGGCCATCGGGGTCCGTAGCTCGTGCGAGATGTTGCTGATGAAATCGCGCCGCACCGTCTCCAGTTGGCGCATACGCGTCAGATCCTGGAGAATGATTAAGCAAGATCTATCCTCGCTATCCCGAAGCGGCGTGACGACGACCTGCAAGAAAGCATCCTGGCGATCCATCTCCACCGGCTCGACTTGCTCCACGCGTTCCTTATAGCATCGTTGCCACAGCTCGATGATGCGATGGTCGCGCGCGGCCTGCGCGAAAGAAAGACCCAGCGCTCGCTCGACGTCCGTGCCGAGACACGCGGCCGCCGCCGGGTTGATCAAGCGTACCAACCCCTGATCATCCGTGATAAGCACCCCGTCCGCCATGTTGTCCAGGACAGCGGATAGCCGATTCTGCTGCTCCGTCACCGAGTTGATCGTCTCTCTCAGACGATTGGCCATCTGGTTGAACGAACGGGTCAACTCACCAATCTCATCCTCCGTGGCGGGCAAGAGACGAGCATCCAGATCGCCCGCCGTCATCCGGCGGACCACACCGGTCAGTCGCCGCACCGGTCGGGCAACCCGCTCGGCCATCACAATCGCCAGCACCGCTGCGCCCAGGCTTGCCACCGCGGCGGCGATCAAGGTCACCCGGCGGAGGCGAGCGACGTGCGCTTCGACCTCGCTGACCGGAAGGGCAACGCGCGCGAAGCCCCGAACATTCTCCCCTGACCTCACCGGAATGGCAGCGTACATCATCTCGTACCCCACCGTTCGACTGAAGCGCGTGCTGCTCCCCTGCCCGCTCTCCAGCGCTTCCTGCACCTCCGGCCGACCCAGATGACTGTCCATCTCGGTCCGATCGGCGTGCGATTCGCCCAGCACAATGCCATCCGCACCGATGAAGGTCACTCTAGCGTCGAGGAGATCTGCGTAGTGCTGAGCCAATCCATCGAATTGGCCACCAGCCTCGTCCCATGCTGCGCCCTCTCCCACAGCATCGCCAATCAATCGTGCTTCGGCTGTCAGCTTCCCTCGTAGATCGGCCAGATGAGACTGTCGAACCAGATCCGAGAGGTAGAAGGACAGCCCGCCCATGGCTAGCAGGATCAGAAGCAAATAGGGTATGGCGATGCGCCAGCGGAGACTACGGAACATGCTGAATTCCCGGTGTGTACCCAGAGGTCAGAAGCTCAAGGATCGGCCTTCTACCGCTACCCCTCGAAGCGATAGCCGACGCCGCGCACCGTGACGATCCGCGTTGGATTCTTGGGATCAGGCTCGATCTTCTCCCTCAGCCAATGCACATGCACGTCGACGGTGCGGCTCCCACCGTCGTAGTCCCAACCCCAGACACGCTCCAGGATCAGGTCGCGGGAGAGAACCATACCGCGGTGTCGCGCCAGGAAGACCAATAGCTCGTATTCCCTGGGCTTCAGGTGGAGGGGCTCTCCGGCCCGTTTCACCTCACGGCGGGACATATCGATCGTGAGATCGCCAAACGTAAGAGACTGTTCGTCGATCACCTGGGCTTCCGCCGAGAGTTCCTCACGGATGAGCCGCTCGCGCCGCAGCAGAGCCTTCACCCGGGCCATAAGCTCCCGCATACTGAAGGGCTTGGTCATATAGTCGTCGGCACCAACCTCGAGACCGACGACCTTATCGACCTCCTCGTCGCGCGCCGTGAGCATAAGGATGGGCACACTCATCTGCTGCCGCAGTACCCGGCACACCTCGATGCCATCGATACCTGGCAACATCAGATCGAGAATGATCAAATCAGGTTGCTCTTGCCTGGCTATCTCCAGCGCTTCGCGTCCGTCCATCGCCGTAAAGACCTCGTAATCCTGGTGCGACAGGTTATACTCCAGAGTCTCCACCAGCGTGGGCTCGTCTTCCACGACCAGTATCTTCTCGCTCATTCGATCATGCCCCGATTCTACCTCCAGCAAGAGCTAGAAACCGTCACCCAGGGGCTCTCACCCGCCGGCTTTTGGCTCAGATTAAGTATAACCGGTCGATGAAGCGGCGTCAACGCCACGAATTGACTCACTAAGAATCTTACCCTAGGGTATTCGTTTACTCACGAGTAGATCTTACCAGAGAGGAGCGTTCTTAATGGGTCGAACAGACGAGAAGTACCTCACACTGCTCAAGGAGCGGT
>JASFVD010000118.1:0-6892 GCA_050050015.1 Anaerolineae bacterium
TGGGGCGACCGTGCTTCGTCTGCGTCAGCATGTAGAACTTGGCCGGCTGCTCCATGATCGGGACGTTGAGCACAGCGAAGTCGCTCTCGTCGGCAGCCAGCTCGTCGTAGAACGGTGACAGGGGAGGCTGATCCATCAGCATGGGTCCGGGGAGATACTCGACGAGAATCACGGATCCGAGCATGACGGACAGAAGAAGGGGAGCCCATCGAGCCCTTCGTCTCGCCGAAGCGAGTAGAGGCAGCGCGCCATAGCCCGCGAGCACCGCGACCGGCAGGGCGAGAAAGACACTGAAGCGCGCGGGCACCCGTATCAGCCTGAGGGGACCCACCTTGTCGACGAAACCGTAGACCGTTGGGGCATCCGGATAATCCGTGCCGTTCACCCGGAGGGTCGGCCCCAGGCCCAGCAAGAGCAAGCAGAGCGCCGCCGTCGCCCATGGGAAGACAGCCCGAGGGTCTCTTAGCAGGGCAAGGAAGGCGAGCACTAGGGGGATGAGTCCCACATAGGCGATCTCGCTCGGCCTGTCGTGGTAGTAATGATCGTACAGGGGTGTGGTCCAGTGGCCGAGCAAAGGGTGATCGCGCGCAGGTGTCACGTACGCGAAGAGGTCAGTTACCTTCCACAGATTCTTCGTCTCCACCAACGTGGTTGGCGACGACGATTGCTCCTCGATCAGCATCAGAGCGGGCGGAAGGAGGACCAGGGCAGCGACGAGGCCGGCGAGCAGCACGAGGAGGATCTTGCGACGGTCGGCCTTCCAGAGAGTGGAGAAGCTGGCTGGCGCGTCTTGCAGTGTGGCGTGGAAGGCTCCCTGGAGGGCGGTGACTGTCAGATAGATGGAGATCACGATGGCCGCCGGAATGAGCTGCTGCCAGCGCGTATAGCCGCATAGAGCCACGAACAGGCCGGTCAGGACGGCATCATACCACTTCTCCTCCCGCAGCGTGCGAATCAAGAAGAGGAGCGACAGGGGCATGCAGACCGTGTTGACCAGATTGGGGAAATTCATTCGGGTCAGCCGGGCGGGCCAGTTCTGATAGACGACGGCTGCCAGCGCTGCGGCCAGCGTGCTGCGAGTCAGGTATCGTGTGAGGAGGAAAGCCGTGAACCCGCACAGGGCCAGGTAGACCAAGAGGGTCGTGTTGTAGGCAGCCAGGCCTCCCATCACCAGCTGGAGGGCCAACCAGGCGGCAACGTTGAGCCACGCTATGTTCTGATAGACGAGGCTGACGCCTTCGGGGTAGAAGATGTAGCGCGTGTGGAAGGGGGGCAGCCCCTTGGCGAGCGCCTCTTTGGCCCACCAGCCGTTCCAGTAGTGGACCATGGTGTCTCGCGACCTGATCAGGTGGGTCTGGCGCAGGGCCGCCAGAGGCTGCGTCATCACGACCGCCATGACAGCGCAGAGGACCAGGACGAGCGCGCTCTGCAGCCAGGAGGGCCAGGCGACGTTCGTCCTGGGGGGCGCGTGGGAGCCGGCAGACCGGTCGGCCCCGTGGTGTTCGGAGAGGTCTCTTTCAGGCCTGCGTTCCATGGGTCTGGTGGGAGCCGCATGGCCCGCCTGCTCGAACCGCTCCTTCTCGAGTGTGCTTCCCGCCGACGTCATCCACTAGGCAGTCTCCCGTATGAAGGGAAGGCGTCGCGAGGCTCGGTGTACGACACGTCTTGGAGGGCCTCGACGGCGGCTTACCCCTCGACCGCGGTTAAACCAACCCAGGCCGATCGTCGTGAGGTCCGTCGTTCGTCCGATGGTCTCGGAGCGCAGTCTGGACGTAGCTTACGACACCAACTGCGTCTTGTCAAGCCGGACGTCCCGTTCCTTCCCGTCAACTCAGGCTTGCCGCGTCCAAACTCCGTCCTGGTCACGCCAGGCGATACGACCTCGTCGACCGGGTCGGATCTTGCTGCAGCGAGGGAGGAGAGACGAGGCGCGCGAGAATTGGACCAGGGGCTATTGGCAGTCGGCGGCGCTCGACCGTTTGATGCGAGAATGGCAGCTTCGCGCCTAGGATGACGACAGGGGCTCGAGCATCTCTTGGCGGAGCCTGTGGGTCCGGCAAGCGAAGGCCCGGAAGCCGGGAGCCCTCTCACCCGTCGTTTCCTTCGATGACGATGGTCTCGCCCGGCAACTCGAGCCTCCCGTCGGGGTGAGGGCCGTCATTGGCCACCAGGGGCAGTCGCTCCATCGTAGTTGGGTCGTACACGCCCACGGCGACCCCGTACGTCCCCGGAGGTGCGTCTCTCAGTGAGATGGAGAATGAGTCCCTCACTGTCTCCGCCGGTGGCCAGAACGGCGTTCGGTACGTGCCTCGGCGCGGCGGGGCATCGTCCTGGGCCACCGGCCGTTTGGTCTGCAGGTCGAGCACGTGGACGAAGATCTTGTAGTCGGTCACCATGCGCTGCTCCGAACGCCAGTAGAGGGTCACGTGCAGCTCATGGCCATCCCGCCTCAGCTGGTATCCCAGGAGCCGGAGCCGGTTGCCGTAGACGGCGTTCGTCTCGATGGCGTCCGACGGTGTGGGAAACGTACAGGGCTGATCCCTGACTGTGATGGTCCCGAGCCCCAGCGCGCTCCCGAGTGTCTGCCCGGTCGACGGATCGGCCAGACCGAGGGTCAGCGAGTAGGTCCCTCTGGGTGCTGTTGAGTCGACTGTGAGCGTGTAGTAGCCCCAGGCCGCTGCGTCGGCAGGCCATTCGCTGGTCGGCCATGCGGCCGAGAGAGGGTACGTCTCTCGCGTCGGGACCGTTCCGTCGTCAGAAGCGAGGGCTAGCTCCGCGAGGACGTCTCTATTCGGAGGAGCGGATGTGCCCCAGCCGACGTCAACCTCCAGCACGCCGCCAGGATTCAGGCAGCTTGTGGACGTGATGACACGGATGGGGCCAAGGCCGGGCATCAGCTCCGCGGTCAGCGTGAAGTCCTGGCTCGCCTTCGGCTCCGTCCTGTAGGCGACCAGTATATCGTCCTCGTACGTTGGCTCGATCAGCAGGTAGCGCCTCCAACGAGCGGCTTGATCCGCCGCGACCTCGGTCTTATGCAGCATCAAGATCCTGACGCCCGTTCTCGTCAGGAACGCGAGCTGGCGGCTCACGTCCGTGAACTCGGACCGCATCTCGTTCGTTCGATAGAGGAAGGCCAGCCAAGGGTTGCTTTCGATGGTGGAAAAGGCATCCGGGGGCATTCGGGATACGTGACCCTGCATGATGGGGCGATGATGACGCGTCTGGGCCAGCATGTATAGCTTGGCGGACTTCTCCAGTATCGGGACGTTGAGCACGGCGAAGTCGCTCTGCTGGGCAGCCAGCTCGTCGTAGAAGGGCGACACGGGAGGCTCGTCGATCGGCATGGGTCCGGGAAGATACTCGACCAGAATCACGAGCCCGAGCGCGACGGACAGAAGAAGAGGAGCCAGGGAAGCCCTTCGTCTCGCCCAGTCGAGCAGGGGCAGCGCGCCATAGCCCGCGAGCACCGCCACCGGCAGGGCAAGGAAGACGTTGAAGCGCGCGGGGACCCTGATCAGGCTGAGGGGAACCACCTTGTCTGCCAGGGCGTAAAGGGTGGGGACATCGGGGTAGCCTTGGCCGTTAACGCGCAGGATCGGCCCCAGGCCGAGCAGAAGCAGGCACAGTGCCGCCGCCGCCCAGGGCAGCGTCTCCCGCGGGCTCTTCGACGCAGCAACCAGGACCAGTAGCAGGGGGATGAGTCCGACGTACGCAATCTGGGTCGCCCTGTCATGGTAGTACTGGTCGTGCAGGGCCGTCGTCCACCGGCCCACGAGGGGGTGACCGGCGGCCGGTGTCACGTAGGCGAGGACGTCGGCCACCTTGCCCAGGTTCTGCGTCTCCACCAGCGTGGTTGGCGACGACGACTGTTCCTCGATGAGCATCAGGGCGGGCGGAAGGAGGACCAGGGCAGCGACGAGGCCGGCGAGCGGTATGAGGAGGATCTTGCGACGGTCGGCCTTCCAGAGAGCAGAGAAGCTGGCAGGCAAGCCTCGCCCTGAGGCGTGGAAAGTCCCTTGGAGGGCGGTGACGGTGAGATAGATGGAGATCACGATGGTCGCGGGTATTAGCTGCTGCCAGCGCGTATAGCCGCATAGAGCCACGAACAGGCCGGTCAGGGCTGCATCATACCACTTCTCCTCCCGCAGCGTACGGATCAAGAAGAGGAGCGACAGGGGCATGCAGACCGTGTTGACCAGATTGGGGAAGTTCATTCGGGTCAGGCGAGCGGGCCAGTTCTGATAGACGACGGCTGCCAGCGCTGCGGCCAGCGTGCTGCGAGTCAGGTATCGGGTCAGCAGGAAAGCGACGAACCCGCACAGGGCCAGGTAGACCAAGAGGGTCGTGTTGTACGCAGCCAGGCCTCCCATCACCAGCTGGAGGGCCAGCCAGGCGGCCACGTTGAGCCACGCTATGTTCTGATAGACCAGGCTGACGCCCTGGGGGTAGAAGAGCTGGCTCGTGTGGAAGAAAGGAAGCCCCTCCGTGAGAGCCTCCTTGGCCCACCACCCATTCCAGTAGTGGGCCATGGTGTCCCGTGACGTAATCAGGTGGGTGTCTCGCAGAGCCGCCAGGGGCTGCGTCATCACGATCGCCATGACAGCGCAGAGGACCAGGACGAGCGCGCTCTGCAGCCAGGAGGGCCAGGCGACGTTCGTTCTGGGGGGCGTGTGGGGCCTGGAGAACGGATCCGCCGGACGCCCTTGGGAGCGTTCTGCGCCAGGCGGGCGCGGCGCAGGTGTTCGCGGCGCAGATGTGCGCGGCGCAGATGTGGCGTGAGCTGCCCTGAGTTCTTGCGCGAACCGCCGTTTCCCCGCCGTCCTGCCCACTGACACCAACCGTGACGCATCCTCCCATATGATAGAGTCGGGAACCGCGAAGCTCGTTGCGCGACACGTCGTGGAGGGCCTCGACGGTGGCTGATTGCACGCCCGCCGTCAATCCAACCCACGCCGACTCGTCTCGAGGTCCGTCGTTCGTCCGATGGTCTCGGAGCGCAGTCTGAGCATAGCATACGACACCAAGTGCCTCTTGTCAAGCTAGACTCCCGTCCCACCGTCACTGGGGCTTGCTGCTTGGGGATTCCGCTCCGGGGCGTGGCGGGGCGCAATGCTCCATGTAGGCGAGGGCAGCGCCTCGCAGGCTGAGGGTTTGCGGCCGGCGTGCTCCGTGATAAACTCTCGGGCATATGAGAGCCGCCGACGGGAGGCATCGTCGTCCGCGTCAATCCAAGGAGTGATCAATGTCGAGACCCCAACTCAAGACTGCCCATACCTTGTCGGCCGTTGTCGTCGTTCTCACGCTGGTCGCGTCGGCCGGAGGGCTTCTGATCGACGGACTATACCGGGGCAATGCCCTGGTAGTCGCCGGCTGGTTTGGGAATGACCTGGTGACGTCCTTCGTCGCGGTCCCCGTGCTGGCGGTGTCGTTGATCCAGTCCATTCGCGGATCGCAGCGAGCCCGACTGGTCTTGCTTGGGATGCTGGCCTATACCCTGTACAACTTCGCGTACTATCTGTTCGGAACGGCGTTCAATAGCTTCTTCCTTCTATACGTCATCCTTTTCGATCTCTCTATCTTCGCCCTTCTGTTCGCCTTGGTCGGCCTGGACGTGCCTGAGTTCGGGCAGCGCTTCCTTCAGGCTGGGCCCGCGAGATGGATTGCCGGGTACATGGGCCTCGTCGCGCTTGGCCTGACCGTCGTCTACGGTGCACAATCCCTCAATTTCGTCGCCACCGGGCAGGTTCCAGAGATCGTCACCCTGACGGGCCACGTGACCAACGTAGTCTTCGCGCTGGATCTCTCGATGGTGGTACCCTGGTTCGCGCTGAGTGCCATCTGGCTGTGGCAGCGTCGGCCGTTGGGCTACGTCCTGGCGACCATCCTCAACGTCAAGGGCGCCGTTTACATGTTGGCCCTCTCGGCAGTGACGGTGTCGGCGGTGCAGGCGGGCGCCTCGGACGATCTCTCGCAGCTCGGCGTGTGGGGATTCATCGGCCTGGGCAGCCTGGTGGCGAGTGTGGTTCTTCTGGCAAACGTGGAGAGCGAGTAGGTTTGAGAGGTCGTTGTGCTCGACCGGTTCCCGAGCCACGAGTCAGCCTGCTCGGGACGCGGGCGTGATGCGATTAGGGGAGCGGGCGGCGCTCCCCAGGCGCCTCTCTGGATTCCCCCCGAGGCGTGCGACTCAGGGGAAAGAGGCGGAATGCCGCAGCCGTGTGTGCAGTTCGGGCGGCTACGGAGACCCTCGATCGCTCTCCCCACGTCCGGCCCGGACGCCGGCCACTTCCCACCATAGGGATCCCCGAAGACCTCTGCGGGGCTCCAGACTGGGCTGCACCGGGCACGGTCGATCGGCCTCCGCTCTCGCCTCCTGACGGTGTTACGGGGACACCCTGCCACACGACTTGCCATATCGATGGTTCCGGATATAATTAGCCGACTAATAGTTGGCCAGCCAAACAAACGGGGGGGCGCGGGATGGAGCGCGAGAAGCTGTCGACGACGACCGGATACCTGCTGGCACAGATCTGTCGCGCCCATCACGCGAGGGCCCGCGCCCTGCTTGATGACATCGGGCTATATCGAGGGCAGCAGTTTGTGCTTTGCGCTCTGTGGGCCGAGGAGGGCTTGACGCACTCGGAGCTGGCGGATCGACTCCACGTCCACCCTGCCACCGTCACCAATGCCCTGAAGCGAATGGAGCGAGCGGGCTTCTTAGAGCGGCGGAGCGATCCGGACGATCAGCGCGTCTCCCGCGTCTATCTCACGGAGGCCGGGCGAGAGATTCGGGGCGACGTTGAGCAGACATGGACCAAGCTGGAAGGGCAGACGTTCGCGGGATTCAGCCAGGAGGAACGAGAGAAGCTGGAGGGGTTCCTCGAGCGGGTGTACG
>JASFVD010000119.1:0-6874 GCA_050050015.1 Anaerolineae bacterium
CATCGCGCTTTCGCCGGCGAACGTGGCCAGCGCTCTGCCCTGCGATAAGTCCCATGCCTTCAGCGTGTGATCGTCCGAGGCCGAGAACAGATGACGTCCATCGGGCGCCAGAGCGACGTCCCACACTAGCCCTTGATGGCCGCCAGGCGCGTCGAGGAGCCGGCCGCTTGCCAGATCGATGCGCCTCAGCACCCCATCCTGCCCGCCTATTACCGCCTCCCGACCGTCTCTGGTCAGAGCGACTGTGCGAACGCCGCTGGCGAGTCCCTGGATGCGCGTCGACGGTCGGCCGCGATCCAGGTCCCACAGGAGCAGTTCTCCGCTCCAGTCGGCTGACAGGGCCTGTTTCCCGTCCGGCGTGATCGCCACTGCGGTCACGTCGCCCGAATGTCCCACCAGCGGTCGGATCTCGCTTCCGGTCTCTAGATCCCAGATCGAGAGGGAGTGGTCGTGTGAGGCGCTGACGGCGCGCCGCCCGTCGGGCGTGATGGCGACGTCGTTGACACGGCCGGTGTGCCCCTGGAGCGTGTGAATCACCCGGAATTGCTGCAGGTCCCATACCTTGATGGTCCGGTCTTGCGAGCCGGAGACGGCGCGGCGGCCGTCCGGCGTGACGGCCACCGCCTCCACGCCGCCGCTGTGCCCCGATAGCGTGCCCAGCTCCACACCTTGCTGCAGATCCCAGACCTTGAGCGTGCTGTCCCCGGAGGCCGAGATGAGGCGCCGCCCGTCGGGCGAGACGGCAAGTGACCTCACACTCCATCCTGGATGACCGAGGGGAACTCCGTCCTCCTGGGAGCGCTCTGGATCCCAGATGCGAAGCGTCCCGTCCACGGAGGAGGATAGGACCTGCTGCCCGTCCGCTGTGGCGGCCAGGCCCGATACGGTCCGCGTGTGGCCGTGCAGGGTGCGCAGCAGAAGACCGCGGTTGAGGTCCCACACCTTGATCGTGCGGTCAGTAGAGCCAGAGAGGATTCGCTGTCCGTCGGGCGTCACGGCGACGGCGTGCACCCGGTCGCCATGCCCCCGCAGCGTACGCAGCGCGCGCCCGCCCTCCAAGTCCCAGACGATGAGATGCCTGTCGGCGCTGGCCGAGACGGCATGCCTTCCGTCGGGCGCAATCACCAGGTCGTAGACGCGATGCCTGTGACCGGACAGCGTCGTGAGCAAGGATCCATCCTCCAGGTCCCACACGCCCACCGTCTGGTCGTCGCCCGCGGAAACAGCACGCGAGCCGTCCGGCGTCACGGCCACCGCGCGCACCCAGTCGGTGTGGCCCCTCAGCTTGCGCAGCAGGGTTCCGTCGAGCAGGTCCCAAACGCCCACTGTCTCGTCCGCGGATGCGGATATGACACGTCGTCCATCAGGCGTCAGCGCGACGCCGTTCACCGCGTGCCCGTGACCCGTGAGCGTCCGCAACTCGGTGGCGCGCGGCAGGTCCCACACCTTGATCATCTCGTCGGCCGACGCGGAGACGGCCAGCTGCCCATCGTCCGTCAACGCGACGTCCCGCACGGCGTCGGTGTGGCCGGACAGCCTCACGAGGATCTCCCGACGTTGGAGGTCCCAGACAGTCAGCGCGGCGTCGTCCCCGCCAATGACCGCCAGGCGTCCGTCGGGCGTCACGGCCAGGGATTCGATGCGGGCATTGTGCCCCTGGAGCGTGTGGCGCAGCGGCCCTCCCGCCGGCATCAGGCTGGGACGGAGCGGGCGCAGCCACGGCGCCTCCTGCCACGTCTCCAGCTGCTTGAGCAGTTCGCGCGCCGCAGGCGAGTCCCTGTCCGCGATTCTGCCCGCCAGCTGCGCGGGCAGCTGGCCGGCGTCGGCGGCCGTGACGTGCTCCGACAGACGAAGCGCTTCCCGCAATGGGACAAGGTCGGGGCCCTGGTAGCCGGCGCGGAACGCCTCTTCGTAGTCGCCGATCAGCGACCGGGGGCCCGTGGTGCTGACCTTGGCCTGCAAGAAGCTAAGATCGGTGAGGGTATCCTTCAAATCGAACCATATGGCCCCCCGCGCCTGCTGGTAGGGCTGCTCGGCAAGCTTGCGCCGCTGTGGCTGACTAACCCCGGACGGGTCCCTCTCCGCCAGCGGTTTCGCGGCGAAGTAGCTGGCCAACACCTGATGGCGCCGCCGTTCCTTATCGCCGCTCAAGAACATGGTCCGCACGGCCTGACCAAACGTGGTGGGATGATGGAACGTGAGCGTGGTGGTCCCGTCGGCCTGCCGCTGCCCCAAGTAAGGCTCTAGGTCACCGTGAAGGCGAGACCAGACGGCAACCGGGAGCTGTCCGACGGCGGGCGACTTGGGCGAGCGCCGGCGAAAGTCGTCCATCACCGCCTGATCCTCTGACAGCAGATCCAGAAGCTCGTCCTCCGTCAGGCCGTTCCTGGCGGCGGCCAGATATGCGAGGGTGCTGTCGACCAGCGCCGGGCCGTGGCGAGCCTCGGACGCGAGTCGTGCAAAGAGCGCATCCAGAAGGCCCGAGATGTCCCGTGCGAGTTCAGGCGGAGGCTGGTGCGACGTCCAGTTGCGCGCCTCTTCAAAGGCCAGTTCTAGGTAGAGGGGCAGCCCACTGGCGGCCGATTTGCGCAGTACCTCGTCCCGCTGCGCCGGTTGGAGACGCCGTCCTGCCTGATCCAGCCAGCGATCCAGTAGGCATTCGGTCTCCTCGCGTCCCATGGGTGCCAGGACGTGAACGTTGTCCCCTGGCAGTTTTCTCCGCAGGAGGGATTCCTGAGGTCCCCGGACCGTGGAGACCACCAGGCGCGCGTGCTCCGGTAGCGCGGCCGGCAGCCACACCAGAGCACGCGCGTTGTCGGCGGCCGACAGCTGATCCACGGCGTCCAGGAAGAGCAGCAGAGGGCGGTCGGCCGTGCTCCGCTCCAGGCGGCGCGAGAAGGCCTCACAGAGGCCGAGGTAGTCGTCGGGAAGGGTGATCCCATCCCCGCCGTAGAGACGGTCCACATGCCGGCACAGGTCAGCGAGCAGAAGGCGGCCGTCGGTCGAGGACGGGGTGGCGCCAATGAAACGGACGAGGACTTCGGCACCAGGGTGGGCAGCCCGCGCCTCTGCGGCTGCCTGGGCCAGCAGGGCAGACTTACCGGACCCGGCGTCGCCGATGATGGCGAGCGGGTGGGGCGCTCCACCCTGAACGTAGTCGCTGATGGTTCGCAGAGCGTCTGCCCGGCCCGTAAACGACTGCCGGCGCTCGTCGCCAAAGGATTCGTGGGCAGCGTTCTCCCGTTCGAGGGGGTCTTCTTTTCTCTGGCGGGCGAGCTCCGCCAGGATGACGGAGGACAGCGCCTCGAAGACGTCATCGCAGAGTGCCTGGAGATGCTCGCTGGTGATCCTCTCGCCGCTCCACCGGGCTGTGTACTGGTGGATGTTGCCGGGCAGATGGTCCGCCAGGCGGGCTTTGAGCTGGCGGAGGCGGCGCTTTGCCACGTGGTCGACACTCCCCATCTCGTCCAGGTCCACGTAGGCCCGGGCTCGATCGTCGTTGGGGAGGCCCTCGATGCGGCGGAAGAAGCCGAAGACGTGCTCCTTGGCGTCTGCCACTCGCAGCGCACCGTGCACGATCTCCCGCTCTGTGGCTGATGCGACGACCTTGAGGCGTGCGTCCTCCCCGAGTCGGAGACCCTCGGCCGCGCGACCCAGCGCCTCACGCAGTGGGCGCTCGACCTCTGTCTCCCAGACGCCGTAGTCCTCGTACCGACCGGTCCTCGGCCGCAGGCAGTAGACCGAGGGTACGGCGTTGTCGTCACGACGGTACCACCGGGCGAGCAGATCTGCCTCGTCCTCAGCTATGGCACTCGCGGCCACCGCATCGAACTGGTCGGCAGGGATCTCGGCCGGGAGCGGTCGCCAGCCGTAGCGGTCGCCCAGGAGGAGGATGAAGTTTGGCCGAGGGGTCGCTTGCTGGCAGCGCGCGATCTCCCGCAGGCAGACGGGCATCGTCTGCTGGTCCAGCGCGGCCTGCTCGCTGATGCCCCAGCGAAGGTCGATGGCCTGGAAGCGGGCCCCGTGCGCGGCGCAGAGCCTCCGCAGCCGAGGAAAGACGCGACGCTGCAGGGCGTCCCGCTCCGCCTTCAGATCGCTGAACGTGGAGCTGACGAAGACGCGAAACGTCTGGGGGCCAAGATTCACGGCCCTATCGCCGTCCGCCACCGTGGCCGCCATTCTCTGCTCGCCGTGCGGGGGCCGCGTTCAGGAGCCGCGGTCGCCGCTGTATTCGATCCTGAGCTGCCGTTCGGCCTGCAGGGCCCGCTGTGCGCCCCATCTATCGCGGCACCGGGGGCAGGCCTCTCCGTCGCCCTCGACCCCGTAGCGCCACTCACATCCACAGTCCTGGCAGACAGCCGTGATCCTCATGCTGACCAGGTTGTAGGTGCTGCACTCGGGGCAGCGCACCACCGTCTCTCCCTGGTAGTCGACGCCGTCGGACCACGCCGCCCCGCATTGACCACAGCGGACCTCTACCACCACGTTGTCAACGTCAACGTCGTCCCGACCCACCAGATTAAAGCGGAAGTCGCGCTCCCTCTCGCTGTCTATCACGATCGTGCCCTCGCGTTCGCCGAGTCGCAGATCGCGCTGCCAGAGCAGCAGGCGGACGAGGTAGAGGCCCTCAACATCCTTGCCCCAGATGCCTTCAGGCGTCTCGACCGTGATGTACTCGAATTCATACTCAGGCTTCCGCTTGGCAAGAAACGCTCGAGCAGTCCTTGCGTCTCCGGCCACGTATTGCCGGTACGTCCAATCGCCCTTCCGGAGGTCGCCAACGTGCGCCGGCCTCTCGCCCGGCGCGACAGCCGGTTGGGGCGTATCGGGGAGCCGTTCGAGGGCCTGTCGGGCCGCGGCCTGCACGGCAGGATTGGGATCGTGCAGCGTGTGCTCCACAGAGACGCGGGCGCGTGCGTCGCCGATCGCGCCCAGCGCAGCGGTTGCCTTCCGCCGCACCAGCGGCTGGTCGTCGGCCAGGGCCTGTATGAGGCCCGTCATGGCGGGCGGCAGGCCGATCTTGCCCAGCGCCTCCGCCGCGGCCGCCCGAGCCTGCGCGTCGTCCGCCTCCAGAGCTCCCAGGAGCACGCCCAGGACCCGGTGGTCGCCCAGCTCGCCTAGACCCAGGATTGCCACCATCTGGACATGGTAGTCCTCGCCTCGGGTTTTCAGGCGCTGGATGAGGGGCTCCACCGCCCGTCCGTCGCCGAGCGTGGACAATGCAAGGGCGGCCTGCAGACGGACCCGGGCATCGGGATCCTCCAGAGCCTGGATCAGGGCCGGCACAGCGCGTGCGTCGCCGATCTCGCGGAGCGAGCCCGCAGCCTGGAGCCGTACGTTGACGTACCTGTCCTCCAGCGCCCGACCGAGCGGCGTGACGGCGCGCGCGTCCCCGAGGCGTCCCAGGGCCCGTGCTGCGACCGACCGCACGGATGGATCCCGGTCATTGAGCAGCGCCGTAGTCGGTTCAACTGCGCGCGCGTCACCAATCTTGCCCAAGGCATAGGCCGCGCCGGCCCTTACCCCCGCGTCCGGATCGCGGAGCGCGACGAGGAGGGCGGGCACGGCCGAGGGCCCGAGGGCGGCCAGTGCTTCGGCGGCTGCCGTCCGTCGTTCGCCGTCAGAGGCCCGCAGAGCGGCGATGTGGGCTGCCCCGGGGAATGCCTGCGGCTTCCCTCTTTCTCGTTCCTTCCGGCCTGAACGCTTCAAGAAATCAAAAATCGGCATCCTTACTCTCCTCTACGGGACAAAGGCCCTCCGCCAAGGGCTTCCTACATCAGCTGACTGGACGGCACGGCCTTCCCGCAGTCCGGACAATGGGTCTTGCCTGTGCCTCGTTTGACGCCGACGGCGTTGCCGCACTCCAGGCAGAAGGCGGCCCCGCACGAGGAGCAGACGACCTTGCGGGCCAGCATCTGCTGAGCCGCCTGCTGCATCGCCGCGAAGGGATCGTCGCCCCCGCCGCTCATCGTCCTCACGCCCTTCCCTTCGTGTAGTTCCTTCCCACAGAAGGCACACTGGCGTGCCGCCGACTTAGAGTCGGGCTGACCGAGAGCCTCGGCAAGGTCTTGGCGCATCGTCTTTTCGGCATCGTGCAGCGCCTTCATCGCGTCTAGGAGGGCAGGGTCAGGGATTTTGTGTAGCGCTTCGGCAGCGTGTTGGCGCATGACCTTATCGCCGTCGCGCCGCGCCCGCTTCAGGGCGGGGTAGGCGGATGGGTCACCGATCTTGCCCAGCGCGTCAGCCGCGTGCCAGCGCGCCACCTTGTGGCTATCGTCTAGCGTTTCGATCAAGGCAGGGACGGCCGCGCGGTCGCCAATCCGCCCCAGCGCGCCGGCCGCATGCCAGCGCGTCACCGCTTCGCTGTCTCCGAGCGACTTGATCAGAGCTCCAACGGCCCTGCGGTCGCCGACCTTGCCCAGCGCGGAGGCTGCCCTCCACCGGACATCTACTTCGCCATCGCTCAGCGCCTCAATCAGGGCTGGGACGGCCGCGCGGTCGCCGATCTGCCCGAGCGCCTTGGCCGTCTTCCAGCGCACCCGCTTCGAGCTGTCACCCAGAGCCTTGATCAGCCCGGGAACAGCCGCGGGGTCGCCGACATTCCCGAGCGCCTCGGCTGCATTGCCGCGCACCGCCCAGCTACTGTCGTCCAGCGCCGCCAGCAGAGGAGGCAATGCTGGCACTCCGATGGCAGCGCATTTGTCCCACTTACCACGCGCGATCCAGTAGACGGCACCCACCACATCCGTGCTCGGCTCCCAACCGATCTTCCCCAGCGCGAGAGCAGCCTCTCTGCGCACCTGCCCCTCGCGGTCCTGCAGCGCGCGCACCAATGTGGGGATGACCGCAGGGTCGCCGACCTCGCCCAGTGCCT
>JASFVD010000120.1:0-6866 GCA_050050015.1 Anaerolineae bacterium
TGGGACGGAAGGTTGGTGACGGCTGCTATGCCCCAGATCCGCTCCACCTCTCCGCGCTCCGTCAGGGAGATTGGTTCAAGTGAACGCCTTGAGCCGGCAATGCGGACGCAGACAGAGCCCCCTCCTACCGGGTAGAAGCCCCACTGTCCCAGCTCTATCTCGGCCTCCACACCCATGCCGGCCACGACGGGCAGGAAGACGTGCTCAAGGTAGGAAGCGGAGGGCGCCCAGGCAACGTGTGTACCGCCGTGGAGCGCAAGCTGAGACTCGCCATCGGCCAGGGCGAGGGGCATGAGCAGCGTCTGGAGTACGAGTCCGACCGAACCCGCACTTCCGCCCTCGGCTACCTTGGCCACATCAAAGGCGAACTCACCAGCCTTGACCACCGGACCCGGCCGGAGCGTGACTTCCTGAGAACCAAGTTGATCTCCGTCCAGCTCAGCCTGGCACACCGCCGCGGCTGCGCGAACGGCCGTCAGGTGCTGAGGACGCAGGCCTGGCCTCCCTCGCCCCGCCCGGATGCGCTCGATGCGAGTTGGCTGGCCTGTCAGCACCGCCAGTGTAAGGGCAGTCCGGAGGACTTGCCCCCCTCCCTCTCCGTGGGAGCCGTCGATCACGATGAACGAAGGATAGCTCCGGCGGCGATGACGGCGATCACCTGCCTCGCTACGGCTCACTTCTCCATCTCCGTCAGAGCCTCGTAGGCGGGTCGGGCCACAGTCTCCGGCCAAGTGGGCTCGGTAATCGCCCACCAGTACTGCTCATTCTCCTGCGTCCACTTGGGATCCGGAATGGAGAGCACGTTCATCAGCCCGATCCAGGGGCTCCAGTGCCTCTCTGCATAGTCGAAGGCGCGAACCAAGTAATCAGCCTTCTGCTCGGGGCTGACGGCGTGCCAGTGATACGGCGACTCAGGACGCGGATCCGTGGTCCAGCCCATTTCCAGGATCACCACCTGTTTGTCACCATCGCCTCGCTCGACCATGATCTGGCGCATGTCCTCCACGTGACGGAAACAGAAGAAACGATGCTGCCCGTACCGCTCTGAGGCTGCAGCCTCTGCAGGAGAAACCTCAGGAGGTGCCTTGTAGCCAGGAGCGTTCAGGCCCAGTGCATCGAAGTATGGGGCTGCCCCGGCCTCATACATCTCCACGAGGTACTCTTCGTCCGGAATGGCGACTGGCAAGCCCGTCCCCGTGGGCGCCAGTCCAGCTGACACCACCAAGGCATGGGGATCAGCCGTCTTGATACCGACGTAGCAGGCACGAAGCAGTTTCACGTACCCTGCTGCGTCGGGCGTGTATCCACCCCACTCTCGGGCCAGGTTCGGCTCGTTCCAGACCTGATAGGCCTCGACACGACCCGGGTACCGCTCTGCCAGGGCATGGCAGAAGTCTCCGAAATCCTGGGGATTCTCCGGTGGTCCGTTTCTTGACCGCACCCCCTTCTCCAGCGACGCCCAGGCTGGCTCGCTGTCGAGCCGGAAGAGCACCTTCAGCCCACGCTCCTCAGCGTCGGCAACGATCCGATCCGTGAAATACCAGTTGAAGGCTCCCTTGGCGGCCCCCTCCACGTCCCGCCATCCGACGTTCTGCTTCACCCATCCGAAGCCAGCATCGCGGATGAGATCCATATCGCGACGGGCGATCTTCTCGTCCCACCATAGATGGGCCTGGATCCCGTACTCCGGTGACTGCATACGCGGTTTGGGCCACGACGTGGGCGTGGGCGAAATCCAAACACCCTGCTCCGCAGCCCCTGTTGAGGAGGCCCGGAGGCAAAGCGCGAGGCACGCGACCCCGAGGACGAGAATCGCCCCCGGCACAACAGGGACCTCGACCAATCGGCTTCGCCGACTTGAGGGAGATCTCATGCTCAGACAGGTAGCGGCACAGCGCCCTACGGCTTCTCCATGTTCTGAATCGCCTCAAACGCCGGCCGGGGAGCCCCGTCGAAATCGATCAGGGCGTAGGGAGCATTGGGATCGGTGGGGCCCCATCCGAGCTGTGAATAGTTGAGGTTCCAGAGGAAAGCGAGGCGCACGAAACCCCACTGGCGCATCAACTTGAAAGCCTCCACGTCCCACTCAGCCTGCTCCTCCAGGGTGTTGTCCAGGGCAAACTCGAACCCTGTAGGGTAGCCGTCGAAACCCCCAGCGGACGCCCAGCCAAATTCGGTGACGCAGAGCGGCTTGTCGCTCCCGGCAGCCTCTATTCTTTCGTGGTAGTCCATCAGCGTGGAATAGAACGACCAACTGTGGTGCGGGTTGTCAAACGGCCCGCGAAACTGTGCTGATGGATCGTCGTAGCCTTCGTCCCAGGCCACGTCCGGGGGCATGTTGATCCCGTTGTGATGGGCTCCAACGCAATCGCAGTAGTTCAAGGCGCCAAGCTCGATCATGCGCTGCATGTAGTCGAAGTCGTCCATCCAGATGACTCTGTCCGGGTTGTTGGGGTCAGTCTGTCGGCCAGCGGTGGGAGAAAGGGCTCCACTGATGACGATGATGTTCGGGTCACGACTCTTGATCGCCTGATAGGACAGCCGGAGCATCTCCACGTACCTCTCCGCGTCAACTCCTCCCGCGGTGTCCCATTCGCGATCCAGATTCTGCTCGTTCCAGACTTCGATAGCGTGTATGCGTCCGTTGTAGCGATCGACCAACCGCCCCATGAAGTCTGCGACCAGCTCCATATTGTCCGGGGGGGCACCCTCGGTGTTTTGATCTGTGTAGCTGCGCGACCACTCCGGTGCATCGACCACGCTGAACATCACCTTCAGGCCGCGTCGGTTTGCCTCGTCAACCACGGCATCGAAGCCAGACCAGTCGACCTCCCCCGGTGTACTTTCAAAATGGGCCCATCGAATCTGCTGTTTCACCCAACCAAGCCCCAGGCGATCCACCATTCCCATCCAATAGGCCGGGTCCCCGCCGCCAACACCGTTGACGGCTATGCCATAGCCAAGACCCTCTTGTGTGGAGGGGGCGGCCGTAGCGTCCTCTCCACCTGTCGGTATGGTCGACTCCGCGGTCGGCTCGCTCGTGGGTTCAGCTGTGCTCTCCGCCGATGAGGTGGGAGACACCTCGGCAATGGAAGTGGGCTCCTCATTACCGGGTTCATCGCCATCTCCCTCCTCGGCGATGGGACCAGTCGTGCGTCCCGCCGTGGACCCCGCCTTCGGTTCCTACTCGACGGATCCTCTCCCGGGGCGGAGCCAACCGTACCAGGTACACAGTCCGCCCACGATTACCAGCACGAGCCAGGCGGCTATGGCGATGTACAGCCCCTTTCCGCCCAGGCTCTGGCCTCGTGACGACGTATTCGACATAGAGATATCCTCCCACACAGGCAAAGAGGTTCGGCTCAATCGAACGACGAAGACAAGGCGACTGCAGCCGAACCTCTACTCTTCAGACCGTGATCTAACGGCTCGCCTGACAACAGCAACGTAACTTGGCTCTCGCTCAAGCTCGCCGCCAGTATAGCACGATCAGGGACTCAGGTCAATTGCCCTCGCTTCAGCACTAGCGCCTCCCCAGTACGCTGTGCAACGATTCACAGGCCGGGCACGAGCCGTCCGGCCGGATGATCGCGTAGCCATCCTGCGGATCATAGCCGTAGCGCACGTAGTCGATGTTCCACACGATGATGCAGCGGACCATCCCCGTATTGATGCTCAGTTGAACGGCCTCTTTGAGCCAGGCCGCCTGCTCCGCGTTGTTCGTACCCCTGGCCCACGCGAACCAATCGGAGAAGGGAGGCACGCCCTCCTGTGAGGCATACCCCATCTCTGTGTAAAACAGCTTCCGCGTGCCCCTGAACGTATTGTAGTACAGCTCCGTTTGGGGCAAGAAGTACCAGGAATGGTGATGACCACCGCCGTCCGCTGGGTGTCCGGTCCGCGCGGAGGGGGACGTGGCGCCTGAGTTATGATGCGCGCCGATGTAGTCCATGCACTGCGCAGCCCCAGCGTTGTACATGCCCTGAAGGAACGGCACATCGTCACAGTTCCCGCCATTCGGCTGACACCCACCACCAAAGGATCCGGTGGGTGCCGGTGCTGCGCTGATCACCGCCGTCCTTGCATTGGCGTTCTTAACGGCCCGGTAGGCAGCACAAAGAAGGTTGGTATAGGCCTGCGGGCCAATGTGACCCATCTGCCACTCGCGGTCGATGTTCGGCTCGTTCCAGACCTCGATCGCATCCGCCCCGGCCGCCGCCATGCCTGCGACCCAATTCGCCACCTTCTGCTCGAAGTTGCTCTCGGTGACCATGTCGGCTGAGCCCAAAGCACTCACCTGAATCTTGAACCCGTTAGCGTGTGCAGCGTTGATGATGCCAGAGGCATCCTGGGGATAGCGGACCTGGACTTTGGCCCAGTTCATGCCTGCGTAGTGCATCCTATCCGCGTGAGGGAAGCCCCAGTCTCTGATGTGACCCCCCAGCTCAAAGCTTCCGCCTCCCGATGGTGGCGGGGCTGGAGGCGGGGTCGTCTGCTGCGGCTCTCCCACGACAATCTTCACCCAGAACTGCCCACCAAACGGGTTGTCTCCGGATTTCAAACGGAACTCTCCCGTGTACCTTCCGTCCTCTTCGGGAGCCTGAAGCTGAACGGTGATCTCCTCCTCGCCGCCGGGCTCCACAACCGGCACGTCGACGCTGTCCGGAGCTCCCATCTGCTCACCGCTCACATAGGCCAGCACCGTATCCTCCGGCCACGCACAGGAGCCACTGTTCTGAATCTGCCAGGTCTTCTCGAACGATTCCCCCTTGTCCATCTGGGTATTGTCGGGAACCGTGACGTCGGCCACAAACGTAGCATTGAGGCACGCCTTCTCGCCTTCTTCCTCGTCCGTCTCTGCCGTCTCCGTGATCGTCTCTGTCTCGGTAATCGTCTTGGAGGGTGTCTCTGGCGGCTCCGGCTCCACCACGCTGATGGCCACCGACCCGTGGTCGTAACCCACAACGGAGGCACTGACCTGGTACACTCCCGGTTCCTTGGGAGCGGTCCACGTGAAGCTCGGGTTGGCGAGGGGACCCGCCTGACCGTCCATCTTCTGACCAGCGCGCGCTACCTCCCAGGCTATCTGCATATCCTCAAGGCCCGGCACGCTCACGGGCTCGATGTCCGGATAGGCCGCTACGACGTCCAGGACACCTTCCGTGTTGCCCGGATCAAGAGCATCGGCCACGACAACCCCGCCCAGGTGATACCGTTTCGCCCAGCTCAGCTTGCTCTTCAGATGGGCAGCCGTACCCAACCAGGCCGTGCAGACGGTGCCCTCGACCTTCTTGTACCGCAGCGAGTAGGTACCTGCGTCCTCATGAGGCGACGTGCTCATCAGCGATCCCTTGAGGCCGAAAGCCAGCGGGGAGTTCGGCTCAACCTCTTTCGTCCCCTCTAACAACTCAACCTGGCCGAAAGGCTCCAGAACCTCCTCGGCCGTCACGTGTCGGTAGACGTCCGTGCCCTCGTCCATCGAGGTGCTCAGCGAGGATACAAGCATCATCAGCTTCTGTCGGGGGACCTGGGCCGTGGCCCAGTCGAGCAAGCGATGCGCTTTGCCGCCATCAGCATAGGCCTCCGGATCCGCGGGGAAGGGCACACGAACGGCGTCGGCCATCTCTCCTAGCGCCCGTAGATCATACCCTCCCGTCTCCCAGGCACCGTCGACCAGATCCGGCCTTTCAACTGTGACACTCAGGGTCATATCCTCCGCCTGCAGGGCATCCGCCAGTGCGCCAATGAACGACACGTAGGCAGCGCGCTGCCCCTCGGCAATGCCCCGGTAATCGATCTCAACGCCATCGAAGCCCTGCCCGATACACAGGTCGACGATGTTCTGGATGTGTTGTTCCTGAGCCTCCGCATCATCCAGGAAGGTGCCGACCAAACCCTCGTTCACACTCCCCCCCTCGGCCCAGTTGCGCAGGGTTGGCAACACAGCGAAGTTCGGGTCGTCCTCTGGAACGACCACGCTGTCCACATCGCCGGCGAAGCCTCCCATCGTGCCCAAGAGCAGTCCGGTGGGGTTCAAAGTGTCGAAGACGCTGGCTCGATTCAGATTATCGTCCGAATCCACGTAGGTCGCGACGCGTCTGACGGTCATGCCGCTCTGGACCACGACAACGGAATCCGGAATCTCCGTCACGTCGGCCCGGAGAAACTCGTGCCCAGTGGCCTCGGTGTGGAGATCGCTCCCCAGCCAGCTCCATGTCTCCCCGTTCCAGGAATAGAGATCAAGCGTCTCCCAGGGCTCAGCATCGTTGGGGACAGCCACGTCGATCCACAATTGTCCGGAGGGCGCACCGCGCATCTTGATCCCGTAGTAGGGACTCTTCACGTCCAAGGAGTCAGGAAGCGCCTCGGCCGCCTCCTTGAGCTCGCGGCCCGCGGAGCCCTCCAGGAACTCGAGTCGCGGGACAGACTCCAGTTTCACGCGGATGCGTCCTGCGAAGGTCTCTGGGTCAACCTGAAGCGTCAGGCCATCAGGATGCGACACAGCCACCCTAGACGGACTGAGCGTCTCATACCCTACGACGCCAAGCCGGTCGAGAAGCGAAATCGGCGGCAGTAGCAGAGCTGCAACGACGAGCAGCGCAACGAGGCCAAGAACGAGCCTGCTCAAACCAATCCGCTGCATGAAGCGGCTTACCGGTGTCTCGGCATCCATCTTCATTTTCGTTCCTTTCTCTTCTTCCATCGGTGCCTCCCCCCTCCAAGGAAGTAATACAGGAGCGTGGGAGCTTCCTGTGGAGCCAACTTGATCGGTGACGACGTCTTGACTCTGGCAGGCCAAGCGATCTCCAGCGGGCCATCGACAGCGAGGCTCCCAAGGCGCCACGCTTCCTACGTATATCACCAAT
>JASFVD010000121.1:0-6844 GCA_050050015.1 Anaerolineae bacterium
GGCGGTGTCTTCAGATCCTCTGAGGCAGGCCAGGCAGGAATCGAACCCGCAACCTTCGGTTTTGGAGACCGCTGCTCTGCCTAGTTGAGCTACTGGCCTACGGCTTGACTACCGGGTCTCTCGGTGCGTGGTATGCTCGCCGCACCGCGGACAGAACTTCTTCAACTCCAACCGATTGGGATCGTTACGACGATTCTTCTCGGTCGCGTAATTGCGCTCTTTACACTCGGTGCACGCCAAGGTGATAACTCGTCGAACCGGTTTCCTAGCCATTACTCTTCCTCAACAAGGTGTTGAACGATGTATACCATGCCAATCAAACGCTTCAGAGCCCACGATGGGAATTGAACCCATGGCCTCACCCTTACCAAGGGTGTGCTCTACCGACTGAGCTACGTGGGCCGGTGCCGGCTCAACAGCTTCTACCACGAGCTATTGCTCCCCGACGCGGCCCTAATTGTACACGATTTCGAATGCGTGTCAAATAGGGGTGCCCCGAGGGCCTGGCAGGCAGGGTGGGGGCGACGGTGGAAGGGCGATGACGCGTAGTAGGGCGGAGCCCCGCTGGTACGGCAGGACCAACCCTGCTGCAGTGCTTGCACTGTTTATCAAGACACTGAGGATCACGGCTTTCCGCAAGCCAAGCCGACCACCGCTCAGCAGGTAGAGCAGAGCCGCTTCCACCAGCCAGACTGCCGCCTCCGCCGCTGGTTGCACGATGATGGAGGCCAGGGCGCCAAGCAAGGGTACCACCACCATCAGGATGACCCGCAGGACACGGGCGACATCGTCCAGTTTGCGACGACGCAGCCCAATTAGGGCTGCGAAGACCACGGCGAGCCATCCCGCGAGGATGAGCCAATTGAGTACTTGGAGCAGTCGTCTCGTTACGTCCAGCGTGTGTCAACCTCCTGGTTTCCCTCTTGTCTTGATGTCCATAAGCATCCCGATGATCTGGGGCATTGCTCAGGTCACCGGCACTTGCGAAAGGCACCCTGACCACGATATCGTCCTGATGCCAGCGTTGGAGGATCGGTGACTCGGACCCGTCCGTACGTGCCGGTCACCTGACGGCTACACCCACCATTCGCGAGTCCTTGCCTTCTCGTGTGATAGCTCCTCTTGGCGGTTCTGGCGATCCCGCTTCTTCTCCTGCCTCTGTCTGGTGCGCGTCTCCGTTCGGATCCGTGCAATGACGATGAGGGTCACGAAAGCCACGATCAACACGCCCAGGACGATGCTGGCAATCCCCATTTCTCTCCTCCTTTTCGTCCCGCTTGGATGGCTGCTGCCTGGTCAGTCCGCGACGGTCAAGTCGCCCGTCCTCGGATCCAGCCACCATCTCTCACCATCTCGATCCCTCAGGGACACCCGACCCGTCTCTGGACACGCCTCACTGGTGAACAGTCGTTCGTCCTCTGCGATGAGGGTCGTCTGAGAGAGCGTCTCTGCGTCGATGCGCACGATGGTATGGACCCTCTCCCCCGGCGGGCCGCACGCGTCGATGGCCACTGTCAGCACCAGCGCCTCCCCGTCCGGCGACCAGACGATGTGTCCGACGTGGGCATCGCCCGTCTCCTGCGCGGCCTCGACTTCCGTCTGGAGCTCGCGGCCGGTTGACAGGTCCCGAACCACCAGACCTCTGTCACCGTATCCCACGTAGGCCAGTTGACGTTCGTCAGGTGAAAGAGACAGCCACAGGCCGACGGGGGGCACGATCTCCGTGACGCTGCCGTCGGATAGATCCACCTTCTGCAGGTCAGATCCATTGACGAAGACGGAACACCCATCGGGAACGGGCCGGTTCGTGAAATAGAAGTGGCTCTCGTCGGACGACCAGTGCAGGGGCTGGGGTGTGGTGTAGCCGAGGGCCACCTCGGACCAGCGGTCGACCACGGTCCATTCCTGGCTGCGATCGAGCTGGGCGACGGTCAGGCGGGTGTAGTAACGATCGGGGTCACGTTCGTCATTCTCCGGGAACGCCGTCAGTCCTCGTGCTACCCAGACCCCACTCGGTGAGGAGGAGGTCCACGATTGCGCGTCTATCTCCGACAGGTCGGGCGGAGGTGTTCCTTCCTCGGCTCGCCGCACGTATGTGAGGCCGTCGAACTGGAAGACCCTTTCCACCGGCTGGCAGTCGGTCTTTTCCAGCCCACTCTCCCCGGGCTCGAGTTGGCATTCCTCGCCGGTCTGGATGATCTCCTTCACCCTGTCGTCGTCCAGGTCTTCGTATGCGTACGTGTATCGTCGCTCAAAGCCACCGGGGTTCGCATTGATGCCTCCATGGGCTCCGCTGAAGAGGACGCGAATGCCCTCCTCGGTGATCTCAATCAGCTCGAAATACCCATCGAGCCACAGCCCCGTGCCCGCATGTCCGGCGCCCGTGACCTGGATCACCTCCCGATCCCCATCCTCCTCGCCTGTGAAGAGATCGGGGAAGGCCAGATCGACCCTCTCGAAGTCCCGCAGGCTCCAGACCCCCCAATCTATCGGCCCGCTGATGAAGTCGACCAAGACGACCTCTTCGCCTTCCACGCGGTAGAGGAACTGGTAGCCTTGCGCGATTCCCGAGAACCCAACGGCGACGAAGGCGCCCCGCTCGCCGTCGGGGAAGCGCACCTCGGCGAAGTTGGCGTTGTCGTGGCCCCAATCGACGCCCTGGTCGCGTAGCAGGTTCAGCGAGTGGGCGATCGCTCCCTCCCGGGTCAGGATGACCGCAGGGGCGGGTTTCGTCGGTTCTCTTGGGGGTGCTGAGGCCGTGCCCGTCGTCAGGGTGACCACCACTGTCTCGCTGACCACGACCGAGCCGTCGCGGGCGCTGATCTCGGCGACCTCCACATATCCGGGGCAGGTGGCATCCACCTCGAAGGGGATCGCTCCGCTGAAGGCGCCCGGACCTCCGAGGTCGCCCTCCACGTCCGGCCGCACCTGGATCGGCGCCTCACCCACCACCTGGCCCTCGACATCGTAAGCCCGACCGCGCAGGTTCGCTTCGAAGGGCATCACGCTCACCCGCCCCTCCACTTCGACCGGACTGCCGACGGTCGCGCCTTCCTTCGGCGCAGTCAGCACGATCTCGCGGGGCGGCGTCGTGGGGGTGGCAGTCGGCGTACTCGTCGGTGGAAACCACTGCGTCGGTGTAGGGGCCAGCGTCTGCGTCGGTTGTGGAGTCGCTGGAACGCTGCAGCCAACGAGAAATAGGAACGCGGCAGCCAGAGCGAGAGAGCTGAGCTGCCTCCGTATCCTGTTGTGGTTCGTTTTCATCGTTCACTCGCTCCTTCTGTTGTATACCGGCGTCTCACCATCCAGCCAGCAAACTGGCCAGTCGACCGCCTCTCTCCTGAGGCCTGAGCATAGGCCTCTCCGTCGCGCTGCAGGGCCTTGCTCACCGGTCGCCCGGCGGTGGTCTCCAGCCTGCGACGATGGACTACATGTAGTGGCACCACTAAGAAGAGCATCGCCGAGAGAGCGGATCTCGCTACAACCACAGTCTCTCCACAAGGCGCGATCAACTGCCAATAGTGGGACGGTTGAGCGCGCTCATCGGTTACATATTGTGCCAGAAAGCAACGCATGCGTACATTGCCGGGTGCCCGCTGGCGTTGAATCATTCACACGGGCAGCAAGAGCCCAACGCCGCAACTGACAACGTTCATGCTCAAGCTCAGATGGAGTGCTTTCTTAAGCGTCAGCCGCCTGTCCGTGACCAGACGCAGCAGGAACGCTTCGATAACCCATACCAGCGACTCGCCCACAGCGAGGGCAGGGAAGTAGGGCATATCGGCCGGGACGAGCACCATAAAGCACCAGAGAACTGGCTGCGTGACCAGGTTAGCCAGGACTACGTACGCCAGCCGGTGCCAGATGCGGAGCCCTCTCGCGGCGGCATAGGCGAGGACGATGAGGCCTTCAACCACGACAGTGAGCGAGAGGGCCAACGCGAAGGACCGACGGACGAGGAGCGGGACGGTCGGGACTAAGACCGGCATGGCGAGGTGCGTCCAACCCTGGTGCTCATTCTCTACCCCACGCGTCGAGTAGGTAGAGGAGACCGCCCATGAGGATCAGAAGCCCCAGCGGAATAGCGAAGGCCGGTCCCACCAGCCGTCCCACCCAGACCCAGACGCGTGGCAGGCCAACGCCTGTTTTCACGCGCTCCACCTCCAAGCCATCCTCACGAACAGTCACGCGATACTCGTTCTTCATGGTACCGCCGCTAGAGACGCCGCTGGTGCGCGTCACGCCGTCGGAGAACTGGACGACCAGTTGGTTGTAGGTGGTGTAGCCGTAGGAGCTTGAGGAGCAGTGGTCCCCGGTGCACCAGAACCTATTCGGTCCGACTTCCTCCAGCGGCTCGGCGTCGGCGCAGTCCGGCTCCTCACACTGCATGTGTTTCCCGTCGACGATGGAAAGTGGCTTTTCGGTCTCGTAGACGAACTCGAAGGCCATCGAGGGCTTGGGCCCGACGTCGGCCTGAGCGACCCTCACTGGCATTGACAGGCTCAGCACCGTCGCCGAAATCAGCAGAAGGACGGCTTGGTGGGCTCTGCCGGCATATTGCTTCTTCGACTGTGCGTGTAGCATAGGGCCTCCTTATCCTCATCTAGGGCGATCTGTGGCGCTCTGGATCGGGTGGGCGCAGCACGCCGATCAGGACCCGTGGCAGCAGGTCCTTCGCCGCCGACGCGCGGCCAGCCGCCGGGTGGCGCACCAGCCAGAGACCACGCTCATCGAAGCCCTGATAGACCCGGTCGAATACAGGGGTCTCGCCGTCCAGCCACCCCACGGGCCAGTCCACGGCCTCCGTGCTCTTCGCCAGCACCTGGGGGTGTCCCTCGGGGGGCATGTTCACCGTCACCGTGCGAGCCACCTCGAACGTATCCCGCTCGTCGCAGCGGCCCTTCAGCTCTGTGTAGACCAGGTGCTCTCCGTTCGGGCCGAATCGGGCGTGGCCCAGGTAACAGGCGTTGCTGGCGTCAGCGACCAGCATCTCTCCCCCGCTGACGAGGTCTCGCAAGATGAGCGAGCCGTCCTCGCCATGGTACGCCAGCCAGTGTCCATCGGAAGAGACGTCGCTAATGCAGCGATTACACACAGGAACGTCGTACGACGGAAAGACCTTCTGGAACTCGCCGGACGCCACGTGGAGTCGATAGAGCTCACTGTAGCGGCCCGAGAAGGCGGGTATGGAACCACCGCCGCTTTCGACCCACACGCGCTTGCGGGCGAAGTAGATGGCTTCGCCCCAGGGCATCCAGACGAAAGGCACCAGGTGGTGCAGCTTATCGTATTGCTCCTCGAGTACAATCTCTGCCTCGCTGCCGTCGGCGTGGGTCATGGTGACCCTGCAGCGCCTTGTACCCTCCTGGACGTAGGCCTGGTGGGCGTCCACGGTCGTACTCCACACGATCCGAGTGCCGTCCGGGGAGACCAGGAAATCGAGGCGTGCTTCCTCGTCCTTCAGCTCCGGGACGACGTACTCGATCTCACCGCTTCGTACGTCCAGGACCTGAAGCGCGTTCCTCGTTTCGTCCCAGCACATCATGCGCTTGCCCTCCACTTGGCATTGGGCTGGCCGCCAGGGGACGTAGGGAGCTCCCAGCCGGCAGCGCTCCTCGCCGTCGGGGCCGACCAGGATGAACCGTCGCGGTGCCGAGCCCTGGCCCGGCGGGGGGACCACCACCAGGGCAGGGAGCTCCAAATCGGCGCACCCTGACTGAGCTGCTTCTGCCGGCGTCGTGGGTGCTGCCACGGTTGGCGAAGGCGCGGGATCGGGAGGCGACGACGTGATGGCTCCAGGTGCCCCTGCACACCCGCTGAGAGCCGCTGCTAGGGTGAGAAGTATGACCGCGGTCATCCGGACGGTCTCAACGACGACATTCACGAGTTCCTCCCTACTCATCTTTGGGCGCCATACTCTCGACGACGCGCAGGGTCTGCTCGCGCGACAGGCCACTGGCGCTGACCGTAATGGACACCTCATTCTCCTCCCAGGCTAGAGCGACGGGCTCTTGGCCTTCAGCATGTTCAAAGGATAGGAGATAGCCCGTGGTGCCGCGGAGCTCGATCCTCTCGTGAGGCTGGCCCGGGGGCGCGGTGTGGCGTCCCCCGAGCGAGGTCGATCTGCCGAATGTGCAAGTCCGTACCGCTGCTGGCGTCGCGGTAGCTGATGGCAACCATCTCCATCCCTCTCTCCGGATCCGGCCGCCACTCGACCCTCTCGACCTCTAATCCGGCGGGGAGCGTCTCCGGGTCGGGCACTAGCACCGGAAAGGAGACCAGCTCCTGTGCCTCCTTCAGCGAATCGAGTGTCGCGGGTCGGGACACGACCGTACCGGGTGACAGCTCGATGCCCACGGTAGGCGGCAGCGTTCTCCCCTGCGCCTCGGGTGACGGTGACGCGGGGCTGTTGCAGGCGCTGAAGACTGACAGCGCCGTGATCAAGACGCATGCACCGAGTGATCTTAGCATCCTCACAGCGGATCTAGCGTCGCAGGATCTGCGACACAGCGACCAATCCCAGAAGCGCGAAGGCGCCAGGACAGAGGCCACCCGTGGTGGGGGAGGTCGGCGTTGTCGTTGGGACCGGTGTCGTCCTCGGCGTGGGAGATGTGGCAGGCTTCAGGGTAGCGGTCGGGGGCGGCGGTGACGTCGGCGTGGCCGTGAGAGATGGCGGTGCCGTCGGCGTGGGAGACGGAGCCTTTGTTGGCGTGGGTGTGGGCGAGGGCGTGGTCGGCCCTGAGGCGTTTCCAGACATCGCCTGGCGCCATGCCTTCACCCGCTTCTCAATCTTCGCCACTCGCTGGTCGTCCGGTGCCAGCTCCCGGACCCGCGCCAACACAAT
>JASFVD010000122.1:0-6822 GCA_050050015.1 Anaerolineae bacterium
GAACTCAGTTCTCACTCGTGCAAGACTGACCTACACGAAGCCTCCCAAGACTGTCACGCTCTACTACCCGATCTTCCTCCTTTCACCGTGCATCGGCCCACAGCTGTAGCTCTGTCTGCATCAATTGGCGCATAATGCACCGCACGATTCACGCACCATGAGCTCCGTACCCAGTCGAACGTCGGTCCTATGGGGACGATCTCCCTGAATGATGCGAATGAGAAGTTCCGCGGCACTCCAGCCCAACCCAAACGTAGGAACGTGGAACGTGGTCAGGCCTGGTGTGATGAAGCGGGCCGCGGTAATGTCGTCGAAGCCGACGATGGCCATGTCCTCAGGTACCCTGACCCCACAGTCATGGAGAGCCCGCAGCGCGCCCATTGCCACCATGTCGCTGGCGACGAACGCTGCTGTGGGTGGGTCGTTCATCGCCAGCAGGTCTCTGATGGCCCCGTAGCCGCTTTCCTCGTCGAAGTTGCCCTCTCGAACCAGCTCTTCCCGGTAGGCGATGCCGGCCTTGCGCAAGCCCCTCCGGTAGCCCTCTAACCGCTGTTGACTAGCCGCGTAGACCAGCGGAGCATTCGTAATCATTCCCACACACCGGTGACCAAGCGCCAACAGGTGATCGACAGCCTTCACCGCCGCCTGCACGTTGTCCACGTCCACTGAGGGAATGTCAACACTGCGGAGTCGACCGTGCAAGACGATGGGAAACCCCTCCGTGTGGAGGGCTCGCAGATGATGATCGTCAGAGCGAGGCCCTGAGAGAACCAGGCCATCCGTGTGGCGACCTCGGACGAGTTCCATGTAGGCCCCATTGGGCTCGTCGACCTCGACGGGGCGAAAGAGGACTTGGTAGCCATAGCGGCGAGCAGCACGACTAATGCCCTCCAGAAGACCCGGGAGGAATGCATCCCGATACGTGCGATCGGGAGCGCGGTGCCACACCAGGGCAATCGTGTGCGTCTTCCCGCTGGCCAGGCGGCGTGCCGCCGCATCGGGATAGTAGTCGAGACGCCGAGCAGCATCGAGGACGCGCTGGCGCGTCCTGGGGCTGATGTGAGCGTCGGGGACCTCGTTCAGCACAAGAGAGACAGTGGTACGAGACACCCCCGCTTCGTCCGCAACCTGACGCTGAGTGACATGAGAGTGGGCCAACATAGGCTCCTCGGTTAGGCGGCCGGTGCTAACGCGCGTTACTAGTATAACCCAAGACGTGGGCCATGTCAAGCAAGCGCTGTACAGACTGTTTGTTGTTGTTCAATGGGTTTGTCACCCATGAGCTGTTCAGGGGAAATGTCGACCATGAGAGAGCGACTGACATTGGCTACGGTGGGGGAACAGAAGAGAATCTAAGTGAGGAAGAGATTGGACACGGAGACGCTACTGCCGACAGGCAACGGGGGAGGGCACGCATCGGGCGCCCCGCTTTACGGTGGCCCGTGTGGTCGTCAGGGATCCGGTCTGCCACTCTGCTGTGGAGCTCAAAGGGAAGCCAATGGGAGCGGCGAGCCTATCTTGGACGCTCCTCAAGGGAGCTCATCTATCGCGGAAGCCCAGATCCTTGAACGCGTGAAGGAAGAGCTGAATCCTCCAGCTTTCGACCAGGAACACAATCTCAGCAGAAGTGCCAGTAGCCTGATCGATCAGGCAGAGAGTCTTGGACCCCTAATAGGCTCTTGTCAATGCCGCCTAGACGGCACGAGAGCCCCAGTCCACGTTAAGCTCCTTCAGAAAGCTGGGAACTCGACTGCGCCAGGTGAAATAGGGAACCGTCTTTTCGTAGGCGCACTCACTCAATGCTTGGCGCAAGCCATCATCCGCAAGGAGCATCTCCAGCGCAGACGCAAACCCCTTCATGTCGTCCGCCGACACGACGACCGCCCCATCCCCCATCCTTAACGATCGGTCGCATCCTTCCACGACGACCTCCGTCGGGCTTTCGCCCAAGAGGTATTCGGTGACAAACGGGACACGATCGCTCGCAACAACGGCAACGCCAGTGGCCGCCGCCTCCTGCGCCGACATGCCAAATCCCTCCATGACCGATGGTGTGCAGTAGACATCCGTAACCGAGTAGATGAAGGGCAACTGGTCCCAGACGTAGCCCACAGCGGCGACGCTCTTCCGAAGATCAAGGGACTCGATAAGCTGCTTCAGATCCCGGGCCAGCTCCTCCTCACTATCGTCAATGGAGACAACCAGAAGGCTGTCGGGCACCTGTTGGCGCGCCTGCGCGAATGCCTTCAGCAGGAGGTCTTTCCGCTTGGTGGTGTCGGTGCGGCTGATCTCAGTGACGATCCTACAATTCCGAACATCGTCCGGCGCCAGCCCGGAGCGCTCCCCGATGAACTCCCAGATCGGGTGAGTGTCTGAGATCGCCCGCGGGTGGTAGCGCTCCGTATCCACACAAGGTGGCAGAAAGAGAGGGTCGCGGGAGTACGCGTAGTCCTCCCGCAGAGCCCGCCTGATCGCCAAGGAGGTAGCGGCAATCGCATCCACCTCAGGGATCAGTAGCTCCTCAACGGCGATACGCTCGTCGATGCGCAGTCTCTCCCATTGCTCCCGGGGAACATTGCGCTTCTTTATCGCTCCGAGGGAATGCGGGACCCACGCGTGGAGGAGGCGGTCCTCACGACGGCGATCGTACAGCACACCAATCTTCGCTCCATCCCAGTAGTGTGATATGATCAGATCAACGTCCGTGTGCTCCGCCTCGAGGAAACGGCTCAAGAAGGCGACCAGCGACGGTATGCGATCGTCTATATCCTCTTTGCGCACGAACTGGTCGACGCCGTCCTCCATGTAGAGGATCCGCTGATGGTCGTCCCTGTAGTGGAGGCCCTGGCGCGGCTGCCCGGTCACGGGGTGAGGATACCCACCGCGGTTCGCAATGGTGATCCGGAACCCCAGCTCGGCAAGCGTTGCGGTGAACTGATTCACGAACACATTCTGTCCACCCGTGTCAGGCAGTCCGGGAATGATCCGCCACTGGTGGATCCCGTGGTTGGTGATCATCAGGATGTGCTTTCGCGTCGAGGAGAGAAAGGCTCGATGTTGATCTTCGTTATCGACGCTGCCCAAGGGCACGGGTGACCGCTTCACTGCACCAGCACCTGCTCTCGGTGGACGGACAGAGCGCCCTCTTCGCTCACGGCGACGGCTACGGGGTCGTTCAACTCGCCCACGAACGTGCCGTCAGGGGCGTGCATTCGCGTGGCCATAAGCACCCATTCCCCTGCTGGATCCTCCACCAGCTTGCCGCTATAGAGCGACCCAAGCTCATCCCCCACCAACAACCCGTCGCCGATGACGTGGAAGGGGCCGAGCGGATCGTCGGTCACCAAGTATCGAATACCGGTCAGCGGCTCGTGCCCAGTACGATGGATCCAACGGGTCGAATGAACCGACTGCTGGACGGAGAACAGCAAGTAGTACTGTCCCTGGATTCTCTCTAGCTGCGGTACCTCCAGGTGTCCGAAGTCACCCGGCTCGGTCACCGGCGGAAGAACCTCCCAGTGGACAAGGTCCTCAGAGCGGGCGTGCCCGATCACGCCGCGTCCGTCAACGGCTCCGCGGGCGGCGCGAGCTGTAACAAATGCGTGGAAGTCGCCTCGATCGGGGTGTCTGAACACCCACGGATCACGCCAGGCCTGATCGTGCCATAACTCCAGATTGAGCAGCTCGTACCAGCGCGGATCAGCAACGATGAGGGGGTTTTCCGAATGCTTCTCCCAGTGGATCAAGTCACTAGAGGTTGCCAGACCGATGCGCTGGACTAGGCCATCCTCGCTCCCCTTGCCCCCGGTGTAGAAGAGATGCCACAGCCCCCGATGCTGAATGACACTCCCAGTCCAGGTGGTGTAGGTATCAAAGGCATCACTCTCGTCAGAACTGGGACACAGCGCGTCGGGCAGCACGCGCCAATTCTGTAAGTCCTGAGACACAGCGTGCCCAATCGAGACGTTCCAGTGACGCAGCTCCGCATCGCCCAGCGAGCGGGGCGCCTGGAGGTAGAAGACGTGGTAGTCGCGCCCGTCCCGGGCCAGCCAAAAATCCCAGATCCACCGGTCTGCCAACCGAAGCGTCATCGTCGCCCGTGGACCTCTACCTCGAACACCGACTCCCCTAGGCCCCTCCCTTGATGCCGCTGGTAGCCACGCTCTGCACAAACCACTTCTGGAACATCAGGAAGACTATGAGCACCGGCACGGTGATCATGGACGCGAAGGCCATTAGATCACCCCACAGACGGGGATCCTGCCCGAAGAATGCCTGCATGCCGATGGTCAGCGGGCGCACCTGCTCGCCTCGTGTCACCATTAGCGGCCAGAGGAAGTCACCCCAGTGAGTAAGGAACTGCAGGATGGCGACGGTGGCGAAGACCGGCCGCGAGAGCGGAAGCACGATACTCCAGAAGATGCGCAAGCGGCTGGCGCCGTCTACTAGGGCAGCCTCCTCCAGATCCTTGGGAAGTCCAATGAAGAACTGATAGAAGAGGAAAATCGAGAAAGCGTCGGCGATGAACGGAATGATCTGGACGTGATACGAATCCAGCCAGGTGGTGGAACCGTCAAACCATGGCAGGTTGTTCACCATTAGCAGGAGAGGCACCGCCACTGCCTGGAAAGGGACGATGATCAAGGAGACGATGATAGAAAGGACAACACCTCGCCCCTTGAAGTCGAGACGAGCCAGAGCGTAGGCGATCAGACTGTTGACGGCCAATCCCAGCAGCACCATCGTCGTCACGATGAAGACCGAGTTGAACATCAGCCTTCCGAAATTGAGCTGCTCGAACACGTCCAGATAGTTCTGGAACCCCAGATCGCCGCGAGGAATAAAAGCGTAGAGCGTGCTCATGTCGCCGGTTACCTGCATCTCCTCGTTCTTGACTGACGAGACCAGCATAAAGACGAGGGGGAAGAGGAAGAAGAAGGCAAACCCAATCATGAGCAGGTAGTCGAGGATCAGGCGGGCAGCCTTGCGAAGCCGATATCCCGTGCCGTGAGTCCGCATTGTCGTGTTCATCTCAACCTACCTCCTCTCCTCACGCAAGAAGTGCCGTTGGAGAATCGAAACCCCCAGGACTATCAGGAAGAAAACAATGCTAATGGCGGATGCATAGCCGACCCGAAGGTTTCCCCAGCCCTGATGGACGAGGTGGACCACCGTCGTCATAGAAGCATTCTGAGGTCCACCCTGTGTCATCACTTCGACCTGAGTGAAGAGCTTGAAGGCCAGGATTGTCGTCGATACGACGACGAAGATGGTCGTGTTGCGAAGCTGCGGTAGCGTGATATGGAAGAACTGCTGCAAGACGTTGGCACCATCGACCTCCGCGGCCTCGTACAGATACTCCGGAATGTCTTGGAGTCCTGCCAGGAAGATCACCATCTGGAATCCGGCTCCCTGCCAGATGGAGAGCACCATGATGGCAGGGAACACAAGCTTCGTGTTCTGCAGCCACCGGAACGGGCCAAGGTTGCCGAAGGATATCGTCTGGATGACCGTGTTGACCAGCCCTTCAGGATTGTAGAGAAACGTCCATACGATCGCCACCACGACCATTGTGGTCACGACAGGGCTGAAATAGATGGTTCGGAAGACGTTCATCCCCTTGAGCTTCTGATTCACCAAGATTGCCAGGAACAGGGCCAGCCCTGTCTGAAGAGGAACCACAACCCCGGCGAAGTAGAAGTTGTTGACCAGTCCACGCAGAAACGCCTCATCTTCGAGCAGTCGCATGTAGTTGCGCAACCCGACGAATTGGGTGGGAAGATTGGGATTTGGGATCAGACGCTGGCCCGTGAAGGAAAGTCCAACGGCCATCAGAAACGGTGCCGCCAGAAAGACAGCCAGCAGCATGAGGGCGGGCGCCGAGAAGAGCCAACCCATCAACACGTCGCTCCGATCGCGGCTGGAGATGCTTGGCTGTTTCGACTGGTTTGCGGACATGATTGCCTCCTGAGATGCTCATTGGGAGTCCGAGCGACGGGACTCCCAACGAGCGGTGCTAGAGGGGATGCCGCTACTCCGGAGCGGGATACCCCTGGTTGTCCTCGATGTCCTGGTCAATCTTCTCGACGGCGCTGTCGAGCTCCTCCTGCACGTCGGCCCCGGCCACGATGTTGTTCACCGCCTCGGCGAATGCAGAGGTGATGGCAGGATAGGCCGGCGTGGCGGGACGCGGAATGGCCCAGCCACCCTGAAGCTGCTGGACGAAGATGTTGAGCGGGCCGCCCTCACCGTAGAGCTCCGACTGCTCGATGGCGCTCACACGGGCAGGCACGGCACCGTTGGCATTGGTCATGCGCAGGATCTCTTCCGGCTGGATCAAGTACTCCATGAACTTCCAGGCCGCGTCGGGGTTCTCGCAATTGCTCGTGATGCCCCAGTTCCAAGAACCCATCCCAGTGGCCGGCTTCGCAGGCCACTCAGGCATCGGGAGAAGGACCAAGTCGTCGCCCAGTCCCTCGCTGTGCGGGCCCCACATCCAGTGTCCGACGAAGGAGAGCGCCGTGATCTTCTTGCCGTAGAAGTCGTCGTCTCCGCCAGGCTCGGCCTTGGCGTAGCCCTCCTCGAACAGGCCCTGGAACGACTCCATCGCCGCCACCGACTCCTCGCTGTTGAGGACGCCGTCAGCGCTCTGGAAGTCGCTGCGGTCGATCAGGTCGCCGCCGAAGCCCTGCACGATTGGTGAGAAACCGTAGGTGAACCACTCGCCGGCACCGTAGTTCATCTTGAAGTCGATGGCGTACTCGACCTCGTCCAGCGCCTGCAGCTTCTCCAGCGCCTCACTAAACTCCTCGAACGTCCAGG
>JASFVD010000123.1:0-6795 GCA_050050015.1 Anaerolineae bacterium
GCTCTCGGGCGCCTTCGTCCTGTTCTATCTCTCCACCAGCTTCTTCCAGGCGTACTGCTGTGCCTATCAGGAGTGTCCCTACGTGGGCGGATTCTGTCCGGCCGTCATAGGGATCATGCCAGCGAGCCTGCTGGCCAAATGGCTTTACGGCAACGCGCGCCTGCTGAAGTCGAAAGCCAAGTTCGAGTTCCACATAGCCCTCGCCTCGCTAAGCTGGCTCGGCCTCGTCGTCTTTCCTCTCTTTTGGCTATCCAGGCTTAGCACTGGTTTCGCCATCGGGTACGTTCTGATCCACGTCTTGTATACGGTGATCTTCTGGACGACCATCTGCCCGGCCTGCGCCATCCGAGGTATCTGTCCCGGAGGGAAGCTGCACCGCACGCTGGGCTTCACAAGTCAGGACTGACTCAGCTGATGGGACGGCGGACGCGGTGATAAGCTCCGAGATCCTCTAGTCTGACAGCCGCCTGCCCCCACCGGCTTGCCTCCGCGCCCGGTAGACGCATTGAGCGTGGCCCAAGAGTGTCCCAGTTGAACTCGCCTCGACCCCCTCAGGCCTCCTGCGCTTGCTCGTCCGCACACCGCCAGGAACGTACCTGGGCGAGCTCTATGCGTGTCGCAGTTCGCCCGTTCTCGTCAGTCTATGGTACAATAGGCCAAGCTCGATCTAGCTCGGAGGAATCACCGCCATGAGTCAACGCCGACCGACGTTCTGGGGCATCATGCTCAAGACGACCGTGGTCCACACGGTCACGTATTTCGCCGTGGGGCTGCTCGCGTTCACCGTCTTCGACTACAGCACGCGGTTCGCTGACCCCGGCCTCAGCTCACTCATGCGGCAAACGGACCATCCGCTTGTCGCGGCAGGACCGTTGTTCCAGCCGATCAGAGGGCTCCTCTTCGGCGTTGTCTTCTACCTGTTGCGCGCGGTGGTGTTTGGCAGAAGGAATGGATGGCTGGTGATGTGGGTTATGCTCGTGTTCGTCGGCATCCTCTCGACCTTCGGTCCCGCGCCGGGGTCGATTGAGGGGCTCATCTACACCACCTTGCCCGCAAGAGGACAGTTGGCCGGCTTGACTGAGGTCCTGCTTCAGTCCTTGCTCCTGTCCATCGTGACCCACGCCTGGGTCAGATCTCCGTATCGCCCGTGGCTGAACTGGTTGATGAGTATCCTGTTCGTGATCGTCATGCTTCTCCCAGCGCTTGGGTTGGTTCTGGGACAGGTCACCATCTAGGACACCCCGCGGGGCGGCTCGCCTCAGGACCACCGTGCGCGACCGAAGAGCCACCTTCTACTACTACAGCGGCACCGGCAACTCCCGCCGGGTGGCCGTCTGGCTGGCGCAGGCGGCCGATGATGCCGCCTATCAGGTGATCCTCAGCCCGATTCGGTCAGCTCACCTTCCTGGCGACATAGGCCGAGGCGAGGAAAGCCTCTTTGGGCTTGTGTTTCCAACCCACGCCTTCACGGCCCCCTGGGTTGTCCTCCGTTTCGCCGTTAGGCTTCCGCGGCGTGAGAGAACCAGCGCAGTGGTCGTCGCCACGCGGGGCGCGCTCAAGATCGGTCCACTCTACACCCCAGGGTTCGAGGGAACCGCCACATTGATCGTCGGCCTGCTCCTAGCGTTGAAGGGGTATCACGTCCAAGGCATGAAGGGCATCGATATGCCCTCCAACTGGATGGCTCTTCACCCCAGCCTCCCGCCCGGGGCGGTCGCCGAGATCATCCAGCGTGCTCACGCGACGACTGCGCGCTTCAGCGATGCTATCCTATCGGGGAAGCAGCGCCCTCCAAACGTTGTCGCCTCACCACTAGGCCTGCTGATGCTGCCCGTCTCGCTTGCCTACGTCGTCATTGGGCGCCCATTCCTGACCAAGCTCTTCTTCGCGTCCACCCGATGTACGAGCTGTGGGTCGTGCGCAACACACTGCCCCGGCCGAGCCGTCGAGATGCGAGGTGACGAAGACAGGTTGCGGCCCTACTGGACCCTCCGCTGCCAGAGCTGTATGCGCTGCATGGCATACTGCCCCGTGCAGGCAATTGAGGCGAGCCAGCTGCTCGCGATCGGCGTCTACCTGCTGTCCAGACTCTTGCCGATGACGGCCGCTCTCGTCTGGGTGGCGTCGCGCTTCCCAACATTTTCCTTCCTCAGACACGTGCCGGAGTGGGTCGTGGTCTGGACCACCGGCGTAGTGGCTCTGGCCGTCTTCTCTCCGCTACTCCATCGCCTACTGAGGGAGAGGCGGCTGAATCGGCTGTTCACTCACTCCACGCTGACCCATCTGTATCCGCGCTACCACGAGCCGTTGACCACCCTCGAGGACCTATGCCGGAGGAGACCATGGACGTAGAACGCCTCACATCTCAAATGGAAGAACACGCCAGGGCCATTCGAGCACTCGTGCAGGGCGTCTCGGACCACCAGGCCCGTTGGAGACCGGAAGCGGATGCCTGGTCGATTCTGGACGTGATCAACCACTTGGCATTCGAAGAGGAACACGACTTCCGCGCGAAGTTGGATCTGGTGCTACATCGACCGGAAGAAGCCTGGCACCCCGGAGACCCCGCACGAGGTGTCACCGAGAAAGCCCGTGAGCGCGAGGTGGGACAGTCTCTGCAGGCATTCCTGTCGGCACGGGAGGACTCGCTGGCGTGGCTGAAAGCCCTGGAGCAACCTGATTGGAGGATGGTCCAGGAGGCTCCATTCGGGCATATCAGAGCGGGTGACATCCTGGCAGCATGGGTAGCGCACGACCTGCTGCACCTGCGCCAGCTGGTCGAGCTGCACTGGCAGCTTCTCTCGCGCGAGGTCGAGCCCTACTCGTTGCGCTACGCTGGTTCCTGGTAACCGCTGGCCATCTTCGTCTGACGCCGGCTAAGGAGGGCATGACGTGGAGAAGGGGCACACGTTCGAGGGGCACACGTACCAGGTGGTCGACCTGGTCTTCACACACGAGAGCGACGTTCTGATCTCAGCGGGGATGGACAACCAGGTGAGGCTGTGGAAGGCCGACTCATGGGAGCCGATCGCGACCATCCAAGCCCACGAGAAGAGCGTCAACTGCTTGGCCTTGTCCCCGCACGGCATGGTCCTGGCCACTGGATCCAGCGATGCGACGGTCAGACTCTGGAACCTGCCGGAGCGAAGCCTGATTCGCACACTGCAAGACCGCAAGAAGGTCGTCTCCGACGTAGCGATATCAGCCGATGGCAGTTGGGTGATCGCCGGCTCGTACGGCGGACGAGCCGGCGTCTGGACCCTCGGTGGAGAGGAGGTCGTCACCATCAGAGCCAGCAAGAAGAACCTCTCCTCAGTAGCCATGTCTCCCAACGGAGCATTGCTCGCGACCGCCGGACTGGGTGGGAATGTCCAGGTTTGGCACGTCCCTTCCGGGTCGCCGGCCGCCACGCTCTCCGGTCACCAGACGGCTGTAGGCTCAGTCTGCTTCATCAGCGACGGGACACAGCTCGTGTCGCTAGGATACGAAGGCTCGATTGGGCTATGGGACGTCCAGACCTGGGAGCAGAAGAAGAGCATCCCACTGGACGATACGGGCCCACGAAGGCTCGTGATCTCGCCGGATGAGCAGCGCGCGGCGCTGAGCTTCGAGGGCCGGATCCAGATCTGGGATCTTGTCAGTTGGACGGTAAGTGAGGAGCTAGAGGTCGGTACCAAGGCTGTCGGCGGCCTTGCGTTCTCGCCCGATGGCGCCTGGTTTGCCGCCGGTGGGGCAGACGGTAGGATCCGAACCTGGAAGATGCCGTAGACCTCTGACCTGAAGCCTCGAGGCCGTCAGTCCGAATGCCTAAGGGTCACTCCTGGCCTGTCTGATGGACACGGCCACGTCCTTGATCCGGGCCGTGTACGTTCGCGGACGCCGAGACAGATATGGAAGCGTCAGCGATCGAGAGCCCTGGCCCACCGCGTACCGGGACGTGAGCAGGCAGTCGGAGAGCACCTGCAGACTCCTCGTGCGGAGCGCCCCCTCCAAACACCAAGCACAGTCTAGGTCGGCATGGCCGACGTTCGTCGGGGAACCTCTCCTCCCCCTAGGCTCGCCCTCTCCCTCAGTACCCAAACGGCGCAGGCTACGCCGACCCCGAGAAGAACTCCGGATATCCATCCCGCAGCGAGTCCCTAAGATCGCCAAACACGCTTGGTGCGTGGGGATAGATCAATTCCAGCATTCTGAGCCCCACATCCCGTATCTCCCACTGCGCCGCCCGGGAGATGCGGATGCGAAAGAAGTGCAACAGTTCCCGAAAGTTCATCGAGACGATGATCCGCGTAGCAGCGGCATTGGGCAACACGAAGCGGGCATCCTCCTTGCGAATCCCAAGCTCGCGCAGCGCCTCATACGCGTTCTTCACCTCCTCGGAGAAATCCGCCCAGATCTCCACCGCCTCGTCGTCGTCCAGCACATAAGGCGGAAGCGCCCACTCAGGGTCAGACATCTCCACGTAGCGCTGCGACTCCTGACTATACGAAGCGAGCCTGTGTCGCACCAGCTGGTGGGAGCAGGCTCGCGAAATGCCGCTAATCTCAAAACTGGCACTGGCGTGTTCGATGATGCTCTCATGGCCCTCTCGCACCCTGGCCTGGATGAACTTCCCGGGCTCGCCGCGGCTCTGGCTACGGTAGCAGATCCTCCCCGCATGTTCAAGCAGCTCTTCCGGTGTGCCGTCGCCTCGGAGATAGCGTGTAACGGCGATCAGTTCGACCTTCATAGGTGACCTCCTATGTGGCGTGCCTCATTGATGCGATATCAGATTGGCCGCGACCGCGTATGGAGCCAGTCACGACGTGCGAAATGTGGGGCGCGGACGGCGGGGCAGCTATTCCGGCGACCGGAGAAACCTGGTCTGGAGCGCAGGGAGATTGATCGCACCCTCTGCGGTCGTGCCCGCCGCAGCACGGTGGTCAGATATCAGAGGCCCGAGGCAGAGCGCGAGAGAAACGAGCCATGTGCCGCCGTTCGGAAGCGCTGCCCCCGATCGGATTCTCTGGCGCCTTCATCGACGCCGTGTGATATCGCCGGACAGCTCTCGCGCGCCGCTGTCGACGTAGCCGACCTCTTCAAACAACTCGGTGGTGTAGGTGTCCCGCATCTCGACGCTGGCCAGCGGGTGCCGTCCTGAGCGCACGACCCATCGCGTACAGGCCGACAAGACGGCTGCGCCCAGACCTCGCTCTCGGGCCGGCGGCGTTGCCCATATCTGGACCGAGGCGAAGTGCGGGGACAGCCACGCCAGACCTGCCTCGGCGACGACCTCATCTCCCGAGCGAACCAGGAATCGGGGGCGCCCTTCAATACCCTCCTCTGCCACAACCATAACGTTGATCGCATACTCGAACCTGGACAGACTGATCTCATAGACGCGACTGAGCCCGGGGTCCTGCATCTCCACTGCTGTGGGTGCCACGTCCCTGAGATCCGGCGTTGTGATCAGATAGCAGGTGCGACCGATGGACAGCGCTTCGCGCAGCAGCGCGGCTCCCACGTCCAGTTTCGGCGTGCGAAGGACCACGGTCGGCTCGAACAGCCGCCGACCCGTCTGGCAGACCGCCACGAATCCGTCGGTGCGTCCTTCCGAGTCCTCGTGCACGCGTAGCTCGGTGCGATCCCGGTCGTGGTAAAATGCATAGTAGGCGTAAACTGCATCTGCCGGCGCTGACACGCTGAGGAGCGAACGAACCTTCAGACTATCCCCTTGGACGCTAGCCATCAAACATCTCTCCGGGTCGCCAATTGCTGAATACTGGGAACAGGAGGATGCGACAGGGGATGACGACCCCAGACGTCACACCGCCAACTGAGCCGGAAAGCTCCCCGGCTCTCGCGCCGTACCGATCATTCACCAGAAAGCTCCCAGGCGCAACGTTATCCAGTGTCACCTCCAAGCGTTTAGACAAGACGGCCCCGCTCGACAGAGTCGGTACTGACCAAGACACAGTCCTGCCGACCAACTCATAACCCTCATCTGCCCACCGCAGGCTGGTGCTCATAGGCAGGGTATCCGTCACGGTCACATCAGTGAGCGTGAACGGAGCAGCACTGGTCGCCGTCAGCGAATACATCACTGTATGTGCCGGAAAACCATCCCCAACCGTGCCCTCTTTGGAGACCTGCAGCCAAGCGTGATCCACTCCCGCCAGGGCATCTATGATACCCCAGCCGTAGACGTTGTTGGGCACTTCATCCGCCTCATCACTCCCGCATCCCTGCGTCGTCGTCCGAGCACGGGCCGAGAGACCCAAGATGCGCTCCGTAGCATCCACCTTGCCGATCAGCGCAGGCGCCGACGACCAGACCAAGGCTGCCGTCCCGGCGACGTGCGGAGCCGCCATCGATGTACCCTGCCAGTTGCCTGCGTACGATCCGCCGGGAACGCTCGATCGAATGTCGACGCCAGGTGCCGAAAGGTCGGGCTTCCGTCGTCTCGACCCGTCGACCGTCACGAAGCCTCTACTACTGAAGTCAGCGATCACATCAGCGCTATCTGTCGCCCCCACAGAGAAGGCGGCATCGTAAATCGCGGGGGGGCTCTTCACGGTGTAGCAGCCATCGGGATACTCAGGCGAACCACTGTTGCCGGCCGCTGCCACGACCAAGATGCCCGCAGCCCGCACGTTCTCCACCACCGCCTTCAGCGTGTCGGGGTCGCATCCCTCGTAGGGCGGACAGGTCCACGAGTTGTTGATCACGTGCGGAGCGAGGGAGGGGTCGCCCTCTGTGAAGGGATTTCCCCCCACAGGGTATGGCGCCAGGAAGAACTCAAAACACTCGGCATAT
>JASFVD010000124.1:0-6758 GCA_050050015.1 Anaerolineae bacterium
AGTCTGTATCCGAAGAATAGACGATAATGTGGTCCAGTGGCACTCCCAGTTCCTCCGCGGCCATCTGGGCGAGGATAGTGTCCGACCCCGTACCGATATCGGTAGCACCGATGAACAGGTTGAAGGATCCATCATCGTTTATCTTGATTGTCGCTGCTGCCATGTCGAGGCCGGCAATGCCGCTGCCGTGGGCCATCACAGCCATGCCGATGCCTCGCCGGATGGTGTCGTCTCGATCCTCGGACCGGTCGAAGCGTTTCTCGTACCAATTCACCGCCTTCACACCCACCCGCACGCACTCATCGAGGCCATTGGAATGGATCGTCTGCTCAAAGCCCTCACGTCCTTCTCCCAACGCCTTGGCCATGAGTAGCGATTCCCCTTCTTTGATCCAGTTCTTACTCTTGAACTCAACGACGTCCCAGCCCATCTCGTCGGCGATCTCCGACATCATCGTCTCGATGCCAAAGAAGCACTGCATCGCACCATAGCCGCGGAAGGCCCCTGGCGTGGGTTTGTTGGTGTAGACCACGTCGCACAGGAAAGACGAGTAAGGCGTATTGTAAAGTGTCAGCCCTTTCTGCCCAGCGACCATGTTCACCGTCAGTCCGTGCGTTCCGTAGGCACCCGTGTCGCCCAGCAGGTCAAGCTCAGTGGCGACGACGTCCATATCCTCCGTCACACCAACTCGATAGCGCTGTACCGTCGGATGACGGCTGCGGGAACTAGTGAACTCCTCACGGCGGTTGTACTCCATGCGCACCGGACGACCCGTGGCGATGGTGAGGTGGGCACAGAGATCCTCAAGGAGCATCTCCTGCTTGTTCCCGAACCCGCCCCCGATGCGCGGCTTGACGACGCGGATATCCCGCTCCCGAAGACCGACAAGAGGCGCCAGCATACGCCGAATGTGGAAGGGAACCTGCGTGCTGGTGCGCACCATCAGCCGCCCATCTGCGGCCCAGTAGGTGATGCACACGTGCGGCTCAATGTGCGCGTGCTGCTGTTGGGACGTACGATACTCGCGCTCAAAGACGAAATCTGCCCTGCTCCACTGCTCGTCGGCGTCGCCCTCGGCGGCTTCGATGTGGTGCACGATATTGTGCTCCGGGCTAAAGATATCCTCCGTATCGGATTCGTCATGGATCACAGGGGCCCCCGCCGACCGGGCTTCCTCAGCGTCCAGAACGTGGGGTAGCACCTCATACTCCACGTCTATCAGCCGCATAGCTCGCTGTGCTAGTCTCGGCGTTTCAGCAGCGACGACAGCCACGCGATCACCCACGTGACGCACCTTGTCATCCAGACTAACCTGGTCGAAGGGGGGCGGCTGTGGATAGCTCTGTCCCCCGGAGGCATACTTGATTCGCGGAATGTCCTCGTGGGTCAGCACTGCGTGCACACCATCCAGAGCACGGGCCTCACTGGCATCGATGCGCTTGATGCGGCCGTGAGCGATCGGACTGGTCAGCAGGACCCCGTACAGCATACCTCCCACGTCGACATCGTCGGTGAAAGCCGGACGGCCCGCTGCCAGCTTCAAGCCGTCGACCTTCCGCTCCGGCTGACCGACAACATCCAGTGACTCCATCTCGGGCGGGGACATGACGAGCGTCGTCCTGGGGTGTCGCCCGTCGCCGGCGACCGCGTAGAACTCGCCAAGCAGTTCCGCGAGTGATTCGTCCTCCGGCAGTGTCCGTCTCACATGACGGAAGGGGGCGACATCTTCTCCGCGGATGATGGCTGCTGCCCGCTGGACCGCCTGGGTGATCTTGACATAGCCGGTGCACCGGCAGAGCACACCAGCCAGAGCTCTGTTGATCTCCTCGGCGGACGGATCCGAGTTACGCTCGAGCAGAGCCTTCGCCGTCAGCATCTGGGCAGGTGTGCAATAGCCGCACTGGATGGCCCCAGTCTCTATGAAGGCGCGCTGAATGGGGTGAAGATCGTCAATGTCGCGAGCGGATGGAGGAGCGAAGCCCTCGACGGTGAACACGCTGCGGCCATCGGCAAGGATAGCCCTCATCTGGCAGCTGTGCACCGGCTGCCCGTCGAGCAGCACCGTACAGGCCCCGCAGTCTCCGGTCCCGCACCCATACTTGACGCTGGTGTACGAGGCGCCCCGGAGCGCGTCGAGCAGCGTGTCGGCCGGGTGGACCTCCAGCTGCCTTTCGACCCCATTGATTGTCAATGTCACCCTTTTCATCGCCCGCCTCCTGCATCAAGCGGAGCGACACAGGACTCTAGGGCGCGACGTGTTAGCAGGCTCGCCATAGCCCTTCGGTAGGTCTCGCTCCCCAAGTAGTCAGCTCTCGGCTGGACCTCCTCACCGACGACAGACGCCACATCTCTGATCCGTTCCGGGTCCAGAGCGTGACCGAGCAGGGCGCCAACAGCATTAGTGATCCACACCGGGTCCAACGAGACTCCCGTCAGCGTGACACGAGCCTCCTCGACAACCCCATGATTCTCTCTGACAACGGCGAAAGCTGTCACGATGGGATCGTCAGATGGCGTGCGGGACACGCGTGCCTCACCCCATCGCGCATCGGCCTGCCTTGGGATCCGAAGCGCGACCAGGTCGCCCTTCACCTGCCTTCGGACGACTTCCTCCAATCCAACGTCCTCAGTCCCGCCCGCTCCCTCAACACTCACGCGAGCCCCCAGCGCCAGCAGCGCCGCTACCCACTCAGGCATCAGCTGCGATGCTCTCAAGGTCGTCCCGACTGTCGTTTCGTTCCGAACCTGCCATGATCCGCTGGTCGTCAAAACGCTGGATAGCAGTGGCGGGCAGTCAGGATCTTCGAGCACTGCTTGCAGCGATGCATCGGCGTCCACGCCCCAAAGTGATTCCTTCATAGCTCTCCTCCGACTAGCGCGCCCCTCGGTCGACAAGCTGCTCAGGATCCCACGGAACGCATCAGGGCCTGTCTACGAAGACGGTGCCTTAGGCCCACCCGAAGCTGTCGAACCAGATCCCCTGCCGGTAATTCGTCAGCGCCCGGCGCACGTACGGGATCACGTTGTCGGGCAGCTCTTCCATAGGAAACCAGGCTAGGTGGTCACACTTCCCCGGCTCCTCATTGCTGATGTTCCCCATCCAAGTCGAGGCTGCCAGGAAAAAATCGATGCGCTCGTCATCGGACAAGCGGTGCATCACCCCCACGACGTCCAGGTCGTTGGGAGCGATCTCAACCCCGATTTCTTCCCTCGCCTCGCGGATGGCAGCGTCGCGAACTTGCTCGCCCCCGTCCAGGTGACCTGCGACAACGCTGTAGTCGCCATCTCGATACCCAGTCCCGTGGCGCCGAAGGAGCAGCACAGAGTGGTCGCGGATGAGAAAGAGATGAACAGCGGAGACGAGTTTGAACCTTGGAGAGGCGTTCTGACTACTCGTGCACCGCGATGGCCTTATGGTACAGATCGACATACTCCTCTGCCGAAGCTGTCCAAGAGAAATCCGATGCCATACAGCGCATCTGCAGCCCGTGCCAGGTTTCTCTGTTCCTATAGGCTTCGAGGGCCCGTCTCAAGGCGCCCTTGCAGGCCTGAGGTGTCTTCTCCCGAAACACGAACCCGGTGCCGTCGCCTCCCTGGACCGAGAGATCGGTTACCGTGTCGGCCAGGCCGCCGGTCTCCCGGACGATTGGCACGCTGCCGTAGCGCATAGCGATCATCTGACCCAGACCGCACGGCTCGACGAAACTCGGCATGAGGAACATGTCAGCGCCGGCATAGATGCGACGAGCCAAGATAGCGTCGAACTTCAAGAAGGCCCGCGCCTGATCCGAGTAGCGTTCCTGAATGCTCCGGAACATCCGATGATACCGGGGATCTCCGGTGCCCAACACAACGAACTGAGCATCATGCTCTCCGAGAAGCCACGTGAGAACCGGCTCCATGAGATCCATACCCTTGACCTCGTCAAGTCGGGAGACCATCCCTACGATCGGCGAGTCGGAACGCGCGGGCAAGCGTGCCTGCTGCTGCAAGGCAGTCTTGTTTGCAGCCCGACGATTGAGCTTCCTCGCATCAAAGTTGTGCGGTATGTGCGGATCGGTGACGGGATTCCACGCCTCATAATCAAGGCCGTTGAGCACCCCGTGCAGGCGATCTTGACGCTCATTCAACAACGGATCTAGTCCCATGCCCATCTCCGGGTCCAGAATCTCCCTCGCATAGCGCTGGCTGACGGTATTGACGACATCCGCGTGGGCGATGCCCTGGGCCATCCAGTTGACGGCGCCGGGCTGCTCAACTGAGAGATGCTCCACGTCCTCCATCTGGGCAAACCTCAGTATCAGCCGTCCTGTAATGCCCTGGTAGGCTAGGTTATGGATGGTGAAAAGCGTGGCGATGTCGCGGAAGAAAGGATCCCGCCAGCCGGAGATGTCCAGCCATGTGGGGACGACTGCCGTGTGCCAATCGTTGGCGTGGATGACGTCGGGTTTCCAGTCCAGCAGCTCGAGAGCCCCCAGCACACCCCGGCCAAACACGGCGAATCGCTGTGCATCATCCTCAAAGCCGTAGACTTTCTCTCGCGAGGTGAAATAATGCTCACTCCAGAGAAGGTAGACCGGGACGTCCCCACTCGTGCTGGTACCTATCACATGGACGTACTCTTTCCCCGCCCCGGCTGGCACACGAAATGGCTCGCCGATCTTCTTCAGGTCGAATTCGTTGCTGCTGATCGTGCCGTACCGTGGCATCATGAGCCGCACGTCGTGGCCCAGCTCTCTCAGGGCCTTCGGCAAGGACCCAGCCACGTCTGCCAGTCCGCCAACCTTGGCAAAGGGAATGGCCTCAGCGGAGAGGAAAAGGATCTTCAGTGGGTTGTCAGTCATCATGTATTCTCCCCAGCCACGCAAACGGCCTGCGATCTAGTCCACACTCGCGCTCGAGATTGGCGAAACCACTGCAGACAGATTCGCCCCTGATCCTGCAGGCAGCGCTCGGGATAGTGATCGCCCCTTGCGACCCACTAAGTCGATCAGCGCAACGTCAAAGCCATGTCCTCACGTCGCGCTCGGCGTCGACGTCTGCGTCGGGAAGGGCGTAGGGGAGGCGACAGGCGTCGGTGTGATCCGGCGCCGTGATACGAGGGCCCCAGCCATGCTCAACGCCATGCTAAGAACGACTATCACACTTATGACCCAAGCGACAATACGCGTTCGTCTATCCGTTGAGCTCCGCACACCACCTCCCACCGCTAGCCAACGGTCGGCATTATAGCATGTCGAAAAAGGGGACACAAGCACACGTCGTCGTAGGCACTCTGGATGGCCAGATCAAGAATCTCCTCAAGCCCCGCCTCAGCTTGTCACAGGTCGAGGCGGGCACGCGATCATCAACCTGCGCAGGCCATGGCGTTCACTCTATACGCGCGCGGGGTCACTCCGTTAACGAGCCTTTGTAGCCAGCCCTTGGGCACGACAGTTGTTTGACACTCGACGAAGGAAGCCCCGCATCAGGATGCGGGGCTCCCATAGACGGAATCGACTCACGTGCCCTCTAAATCGTCGCACCTACAGGCCAATTGGGCTCGGACGACACTCATCAGAGCCTACTGGATCCTTCGCGCAAGCGCCTCCTTCAGAGCCGGCACGACATCGAAGAGGTCCGCCACGATCCCGTAGTCGGCCACCTTGAAGATGGGAGCCTCGGGATCCTTGTTGATCGCGACGATTATCTTACTAGTTCGCATCCCGGCCAGGTGCTGAATCGCCCCCGAGATGCCACATGCCACATAAAGGTCGGGGCTGACGGTCTTGCCAGTCTGTCCCACCTGGCGCTCATACGGAATCCAGCCGGCGTCGACGGCAGCGCGCGAAGCGCCAATGGCCGCATTGAGAACATCAGCTAGCTCCTGGAGCGGTTCGTAGCCATCCGGACCAGCGACGCCGCGCCCTCCGGACACGATGATGCCGGCGTCAGCTAGGCTAACTCCGCCCTCGCTCTCCTTGAACCCGACGACACTCGTCATAATCTGATCATCCGATAGGGCGGGCTCTAGCTCGACCACTTCGCCGTCACGGTCTCCGTCAGGCTCCGGTCTTCCGAACGCCCGAACTCGCGTGGTGATGATCCGTGGCCTCCGCTCCGGGATAACACACTTTGAGATGAGCTTGCCTGCATAGATCGGGCGCGTCGCCAAGAGCTCTCCGTCCTCAAGACTGAGCTCCGTGCAATCCGCGATGCATCCCGTTTCCAGCCTTACCGCAACTGCTGGTCCAAGCTCCCTCCCTCGAAAAGTCGCGGCAATGAGTACGGTCTCCGGTTCCATGGATTGGATTGCCCCCGCCAACAGAGCGGCGTACGGCTCCACCCGAAAGTCTGCCAGGCTCGCGTCTGCCGCGAGGAGCACCCTATCGGCGCCGTTGGCGAACGCCCCCTGCGCCAGGTCCCGCACGCCGTCGCCACCAAAGAGACACGCGACCACGTCGCTGCCCGCTTCATCGGCAAGGTCGCGCGCTGCACCCAGGGCCTCCCACGAAGCACCCACAGCCTCGCCCTCGAATTGCTCCACCCAGACGAAGATATCGCTTGTCATATCCTCTTGTCTCCTAGATCACTTTCTCGGCCAAGAGCTTCTCGGCCAGGATCTCGGCCTTTTCCTCAATCGTTTCCGCCTCGATAATCTCCGCCTCTCCCTCGCGCTTGGGAGGCTCGAAGATCGTGGGCCAGCGCACCCCCGATCCACTCGGACCGACTCTCTGCGGGTCAGCCCCGACGTCCTCCAGGCTCCAGAGCGGATAGTC
>JASFVD010000125.1:0-6702 GCA_050050015.1 Anaerolineae bacterium
TGCCGAATCCCTCTTGGTCCTGATCGGGCTGATCGCGTGGTTTGTCAACGCCCGGCTAGGGAGGTCCCCCCACCAAAGCGGGATCCCCGAACATGCGCGGGATAGCGACATAGAGAAAGCCGGCTGAGATATCCTCGGGGGCGCGCTAGCGGCTTGCACCTCGGCGGTGGCCTCCGTCGTGGACATCGCCATTATGCGCCGAATTCGTCGGTTGCAGCGGCGTCAAGATAGCCTGACAGACCTTGGGAAGGCGATAGCTGGCCATGCCCGTGTCGCGTCACCGGCATGTGCCTGTGCGAGGCTGGAAAGGACCAGCTGGACAACGATCCGCCTCGCGTGTTGGCGCTTGCGTCGAAGCACCCGCACAAGCTATCCTGCGGCCTTGTCGCGAGGACGCCCTACCCGCGGACGATGCTCCGAAGACCGGCGATCACCAGGGTCAAAAACCCGAAGGCGCAGACGATGAAGCCCCAACCGGGTCGGATGGGCGTCCCGTAGAGTCCGGCGACGAGGGGTCGCAGCAGAAGGGCTTGCCACAGGGCTGGCACGGCTCCCATCACCGCGACCAGCAGCAGGAAGATCCCACGCACGCGCTCGGAGAGCTGACGGACCAGCGGCGTGGGGAGGGACAGGAGACAGGCACCCGCTACCAGGCCCAGCTGCGTGCGGTACTGGCTCTCGAACAACGCCTGGAACGGAGGCAGAGCTACCAGCGGAAGAAAGGCGGCCAGACCTGTCGCGGCAAGCCGCACGAGAGCGCTCTTGCTGGAACGGTGCACGACCAGTGCCAGAGAGAGGGCACCAGCGAGCAGGGGCGTGACGAACAGACCGCGCTTCACCGGGACTACGCCGCCCTGCACCTGCGGGAAGAACTTGGCAAATTCGGAGAGCTCGTAGCCGGTAACGGTGAGGGCCGCAGTGGGATGGGCCACCCAGGGCCCGAAGAAGCCAATCACGAGAAGCACAGAGCCGATGAATTGAAGGCTGCAGAGAGCCGATCCCGTTCTGGCTTCTGTGCTGAAAAGGGATCTTGTGGCACGGCTGGAGTGCGTGTTCATCTCTCCTCCTAGGACGCGATGACGTCCAAGAGCTGCTGCGCAGACCGTTCCCACGTGAAGCGGGCGGCCTGTGCCAGGCCGCGTTCGATCATCGTCTTGCGCAGTTCCTTATCTTCTAGGACTCTATCGATCGCATCGCTAAGAGCAGGGACGTCCAGCGGATCGTGCAGGAGGGCTGCGTCTCCTGCCACCTCCGGCAGGGAGGATGCGTTTGAGCAGACCACGGGCGCGCCGCAGGCCATGGCTTCCAGCACTGGGAGTCCGAAGCCCTCGTAGAGCGACGGGAAGGTGAAGAGGGCCGCGCCTCGGTAGAGCTCTGGCAAATCCTCGTCCTCCACGAATCCCAAGAGTCGCACCTGATCGTGCTTGTTGGCTTCGACCAAGATGTCCTCATAGAGCCAACCACGGCCACCGGCGATCAGCAACTGCACGGCCCCCCTCGTCGCCCCGTCGGCTGGTTGACAGGCTTGAGACTTGGCGAAGGCCTGAATCAGCCGCACATAGTTCTTGCGCGGCTGGAGTGTGCCCACACTTAGGACATAAGGCTCCTCCCCAATGCCGTACCTCTCCCGTAGGCGCTCTGCCCGCACCTGACCAGCACCGGTGGCCGGAGGGGGTGTTGCCGGAGGATAGGGGTTGAAGCGCGGATCCACACCGGGGGCGACCACCTCCACCCTGCGCTGTGGGATTCCGAAGAACTCGATGAGATCAGAGCGGGTGTTGGCTGAATCGGCCAGCACCACGTCCGCCCGCTCGATCGATCGGGGCACGACGCGTTCCAAGTACCGTCGGAGCGAGGGCACGAATGCATCGGGATGACGCAGGAACGACAGATCGTGCACTGTGAGCAGCGCACGAGTGTCCCCCCGAGTGGGAGGCAGCGTGAAGTCTGGCGAGTAGAAGAGGTCGAGGCTGCCGGTGATGAGCTCAATGGGAACGGGAAGGCGGAGACGGTGCCAGAGCCGGGCGAGCCAGTCGTCGCTGACACGCATTGTGCGGATGGCAAGCTGCCGATGGTGGACTGCCTGCAGGCGATTGATCTCGCTAGCCCAGCGGTCCCTGGACATGCCCCCTGTGGCGGCGAAGATGGTGTAGTCGTGCGACTGATCGAGCGCCAGCAGCGTGCACACCAGCTCACGCGTATATCGGCCGATGCCGGCCCGCTGGCGGGCTGCTGAGGTGTAGTCGATGCCGATTCTCATAACCTAGTGGCTTGGCTCTCGATTGAAGGTGCCTGGCCGTTTGACGCCAGAAGTCCCCACTCAAAGTCGCTCACGTGCGCCTTGAAACAACTGTCTGGTTGAGCACGTCGACGCCTTAGGCATCGGGAACCACCTCGATGTGCAGTCAGACGCCTGTTCTCGTCTTTCAGCAGCCCGACCACAGCACGTAGCCTATCGACGTGACGGGGCCTGCAAAGGGCCAATGTGGCTCTGGGCTGCCCCAAACGGGTCCGGATCTCCTGCAATAGGTCGGCCCGACAAGGGGTTGCCTCGGATTACTCAACGTGGCTGAACGTCCAGAGCCGGTTGACGAAGAAGTTCCAGAAAAGCACAATGGCCGTGGCCAGTACCTTGGCGCCGTTGTACGCCAAGTCGAAATGTGACATTCCCAGACCTAGAGCTAGTGCGCCGACTGGACGAGCGAACACGCCAGCTTCCCCTAGAAGCCATCGATCTGAGCCATAGAAGATCGCTGTGTTAATCAGGAGCCCAGCGACGTTGACGAAGAGGAATTGAAGAAACTGCGTGGTCAGGGGATCATCCCGAGTCTCAGGGTAGACCCATAGCCGGTTCCAGATGAAATTGCTGATCACGGCCGCCGTGAATGAGCAAGCATTCGCCAACACCTTGGGGAAGCGTGCAAACTGGATCAACAGATTAAGAGTGCCAAAGTCGATCACGGCACCAATCGCCCCGACGACCGCGAACCTGAGGAAACGTGTGACCTCTCTTCGGTTGTCCCTGGCAAAAGTGCTTATGCTGGTGATCATGGGTCTACTTCGCTTGCTCCGTTCCGCTGGACGATGAAAGCAGCTATCCCGAGCAACACGCCGATGTGAAGATGGACGTTGTTGACGTACAGGTTGTCGAGGAGGTGGTGCACGCTCAGGTGCGTCCACGCTCCCAACAGACCGATGGCCAAGCCCCGCGTCAGTCCTTGAGCGCGGCGCGTAACCCGCCACGTTTGCCAGAGCGCCACGCCCCACAGAGCGAGATAGGCGGTCAGGCCCAGCAGCCCGGTCTCGGCAGCCATGTTGAGGTAGATGTTGTGCGCGTGGCCCAGGGCGATGGGCCAGTTGACGAGCGCGAACGACGGGTACGCGGATTCGTAGCAGCCGAACCCGACGCCCGTCCAGGGATGGTACCGAAACATCGAAAGGGCGGCCTGCCAGTGCGCTAGGCGCTCGATGACTGCATAGTTAGCATCGTTGATCGGCACACCACGGACGTCCTCGAGACGGACGTCTTGCGCGAAAGCGGTCAGACGAGTGGTGAATGACGCCGGGAGGCTCCCCGAGGTGTACAGCCCGAAACCACCGACGACGAGAACGGCTACCAGGAGAACGCTCCAGGTTGCCTTCCGGGGTACGGCTGCGACCGTGACGAGCACCGCGGCGGCGAAGCCCATCCACGCTCCGCGGCTCCACGAGGCCACGAGGGCGACTAGCATCACGCCGACAGCAGTCCCACTCAGGACGTATAGCGGGCGAGAGATAGATTGGCGATCTGCGGCACCAGCAGAGTGTTGACGGGCGTCTGCGTCATCGAATGCTCTCGCATACCATTCCACCCATCTGCCTCGAGTCGCCTCCAGCGCCACACCAAGTGCTAGTGCGGTCGTCAGAGCCAGATATCCTGCGTAAGGGTTTGGCTGCTCAAACGTTCCGTACGCTCGGAAGAAGTCGCCTCCCAGTATGCGGAAGTGCTCCGGGCCTTCGTCGCGCAGCCTGAACTGCCAGATGCCCACCAAAGCCTGAAAGACTCCAGTGCCCAGCAGCGCCGCCATCAGCCAGCGCAAACGGCGGCCTACGGCCTCGGTGTCTGCATGCGAGGACCGGAAGATCCATTGCTGCCCGACCGTCGACGCCAGGTGCTCCTTGACGAAGAGGACCAGTAGCACAAGCTCCGCCCACTTTATCAGCTCGGGGATGCCGTAGGCCGCCAGCCCAACCGCATCCCACAGGGAAACCAGGACTGCTCCAATGAAGATGATCGATGACAGGATCAGAGGGGCCCTCACGATCGTGCGGTCGGCGTGCTGTGGCTCGAGAGTCTCCCGCCCGGAGAGCCTCCTCATCAACCAGGAGGCCAAGGCCAGGGCAACGAATGCATGACCGATCTGGGCGGGGATCTGCGGTATCTCGGCGCTGAGGTATGCTTTGAGAGGGCCCAGAAAGAGCGCGGCGGACAGACCAGCAAAGGGTTCAATCAACGCTCCAATGACGAGCCCGAGCAACCCAACGAAAGCCGCCCCTTCCAACGGCGAGAGCCGGATCAGGAGCAGTCCGACCAGCAGCGCCACAGTCATCCCCAGCATGGTGACCAACGGGCCGTTCCAGGCAGGAGCCGTTCGGCCCCGAAGTTGGCCGCCCTTTGTGTCCAGAGAGTTCACAATCGCTCCTGGAAGAAGGCGGCGGTCTCCCTCAGTCCTTCCTTGAGAGGCACCTGAGGTGACCAGCCCAGGACTCTCTGTGCCATGCTGATGTCCGGACAGCGCACCTTTGGGTCGTCTGCGGTGCGAGCGTCGCGAGGTTCGACGAACGTTATCTCGGACTCGCTCCCGGTCACCTCCAGCACCACGTGTGCAAACTCAAGGATGGTCATTTCGTCGGGATTACCGATGTTGACTGGCTCGACCTCGTCGGAGAACAGCAGTCGGACGAGACCGTCGACCTGGTCGCTGATGTAGCAGAAGGAGCGCGTATGTTCTCCTTCGTCATAGACAGTAAGCGGGTCGCCGCGCAAGGCCTGGCAGACGAAGTTGGGAACGACGCGCCCATCGTCCATCCTCATTCTCGGGCCATAGGTGTTGAAGATACGGGCAATACGAGTATCGACGCCGTGATACCGATGGTAGGCCATCACGAGTGCCTCGGCGAAGCGCTTGCTCTCGTCGTAGACCCCACGCGGGCCGATTGGATTGACGTTGCCCCAGTAATCCTCGCGCTGCGGATGCTCCAACGGATCGCCGTAGACCTCCGACGTGGAGGCCAGCAGGTACCGCGCGCCTTTGGCCATGGCCAGTCCCAGGGTCTTGTGGGTACCAAGGGCGCCGACCTTGAGCGTTTGAATGGGATAGTTCAAGTAGTCAACCGGGCTGGGGAGACTGGCTAAGTGGAGGACGGCGTCGAGATGGCCTTCAAGGTAGATGTAGTTTGTGACATCCTGTTTGATGAAGTGAAAGCGCTCATGGCCGGCCAGGTGGGCGATGTTGTCCACCTTGCCCGTCATCAGGTTGTCCATTGCGATAACGTCATGTCCTCTCTCCACCAGCCGGTCGCAGAGATGAGAACCGATAAAGCCGGCTCCGCCGGTGATGAGAATGCGCATCTGTCGCTCCTTGTTGTATGAGATCCAGCTGGGGGCGTGCCCGATGTGCGCAGGGCGGACGGAAGGGCGCCTATTCGATTCTCGCCTCAAGCTGCTTGGCAAAGATGTCAAAGGACGACTGACCGTATAGGCAGAAGACAATGCGCTCCAAACGTGTTCCCTTCTTTGCATAGTCTATGGCTGTGCTGAGCATCACCGCAGCGGCCTCGTCCATCGGGTACCCGAAGACGCCGGTACTGATGGCCGGAAGGGCAATCGATGTGAGATTGCGCTCGTCGGCCATCTGGAGTGCCGCTGTCACCACCGAAGCCAGCAAATCGGCTGCCTCCGGTGGCGACATCGCGCTGTAGACGGGCCCAACAGCATGAATCACGTAGTCAGCTCTTAGGTCGCCGCCCGAGGTGATGGCCGCTGAGCCTGTGGGTACACGTCCATGCTCCCTCACCCACCTGTCGCTCTCCTTCTGGATCAGTGGCCCACCAGCCCGAGCGATCACGGCGGCCACTCCGCCACCGTGAGCTAGGCGGCTGTTCGCAGCGTTGACGATGGCGTCAGTCGTGAGTTGGGTGATATCACCTTCGACCAACTCGATGATTGTCTGGTTGATTCTTGTCTGCACGCTGCCTCCTTGCCCATACGATCCAGTGTCCCGCCACATGCCGATTTGCTCTTTCGGCCGCCGTGAGCCTCTCAGCGTGCCATCGACCAAGCTGGCCGTGGGAAGGACCTACTTCGTGAGGCTGGTGCGGAAGCGTGGTCTCCCAGGGCTAGTGAATGATGTTGACGTTCTCAAATCCTAACGTCAAGATAAGATGGCGGACGTAGGTCTCCGCGTTCTTCTGCGCCATGTCCAGGATACCGTCCTCCAACGCCGCATTGAGGATCTCCTCCTCAGCGACGCGCCGAGCTTCTGTCTCCAGATCTACCTTCATTCCCATCACGCCGGTGTCGCGGTGGTACACGTAGGACTGCTCGTTGTTCAGTGCGGTGACGAAAACCTCAGCTTCGGGGAGTACAACCTTGACTGATCCGTCGTCCCCGACCGTGACGTCGCTCTGCTCAAGCTTGCCGAGATCGACGCCGGCGATCAC
>JASFVD010000126.1:0-6691 GCA_050050015.1 Anaerolineae bacterium
GGAGACCTTGGACCAGTTGAATCCGCCCTCGACGTTGCTTGAGTGGAAGGTTGTGCGAAGGATGTCGGGGTCACTGTTGGAGAAGAGGAACGGCACCAGATGGTAGTTTCCCTCGGCGACCTCACCTAGAGCATTCGAGAACGTGGTTTGCCGCGACGTCACTTTGATGCCCACGTCCCTCAACTGATCCTCCAGCATCTGGCCTACTTCGGGGATGTATCCCCAACCCATAAGAATCGTCTCTAATTCGAATGGCTGACCGTCTCGGTCGCGAATCGCATCACCGTCGGAGTCAGTCCATCCGGCCTCCTCGAGCAAACCGACAGCCTCCTCTGGGTCATAGGCGTACGTGCCCTCGATGGCCGAATCGTAGCCAAAGGTGGATCGGTTCAGCGGTCCGTAGGCCACAGGCGAGTAGGCCTTGAACACCGTCTTGACGATCGCTGGTCGGTCGATGGCGTAGATCAGTGCCTCTCGCACTCGCTGATCATCCGTAGGGGCACGCCGGGTGTTCATGAAGAACTGAAGTGGCTGACCGGGGATTGGTACAGGCATCAGCTCATAGTCAGAGCTCTCATCAAGACGGACAGCATCCTGCGGCGGAATCTCCCCCATGATATCGGCCTCACCAGACTCAAGGGCCAGCACGCGGGTAGCAGGATCGGTGTAGAAGCGGAAGGTCACCTTCTCCAACCTGGGTGGTCCTCGATGCTCGAAGAAGGATGGTGTCCAATCGTAGTCCTTATTGGGTACCAGGGTGAGATGATCCTTGGGCACGTACTCCTCAAAGACAAAGGGACCGGTGCCCACCTGATGGAACTGGTATTCGTCGCCCCATTCCGTGACTGCCTCTGGGGAGACCATGGCCAGATACACGGTGCTCAAAGATGCGAGGAAGGGAGCATAAGGTTCCTTGAAATGGACCCGCACAGTCGTCTCGTCCACGATCTCGGTACGGTCATAGGGGCCAAGCATCCCTCGGGCCTTTCGGGACTGGGTGTCGGGATCGGCGATGCGGTCCAGGCTGAAGCGCACGGCCTCGGCGTTGAAGGATGTGCCATCGTGGAACGTGACGTCATCGCGCAGTTGGAACGTATAGACGAGGCCGTCCTCCGACACCTCCCAGCTCTTAGCTAGGCCAGGGGCAAAGTCGCCCTCTGGAGTCAGCCAGACCAAAGGATCGTAGACGCTGGTGAGCGGGATGCCCAACTCCGAGGAGGCGTCGATGTGGGGATCGATACCGGAGGGGGTTAGCGTGAGACCGTAGACGAGGCTCCCCTCGGAGGATTGCGGAGAGGGGCTGCACCCCACAGCAGACGCCGTGAGGAACATCGACACAGCAACAACGTGCATCAGATAGCGCTTCACCGGTTACCTTTCTGTTCGCTGCGTTGGAGACAGTGCAGCACATCATGCCCGGCTCCTACGCGAGCAGGAGGCCCTCTGTTGGCTCCCGCGGCTGAGTGCCAAACAATCGACTGGCACCGCATCGACGTGCGATTATACCATCGCCAAACAGGGTTGACAATCCCCTGTCCCAGAGGTAGAATCACGCGTCATGCCAGAACCGATTAGCAAGCCCGTGGATCGGGACCGCCTTAGCGTGCTCCTGGCGGTGCTCATCCTTGGGAACGTCCTATTCCAGTTCATTGACCTGCCGGGACACGTCTACAGGCTGCAAGCATTGGGCTCTCCTCTGGAGATACACGCCTCTGCGACACTGCTGCTGATGGCCCTCATGGTCGGCCTTGCCTGCACCGGAACTAGCCTCGTCCTTCACGATCATCCACTCGTGATTGAGCACCCCGAGCGCTCTGTGGCCATCTCTTGGATCTTGCCTGGCATACTAGCCGGCCTTTCCGGCTATCTATTGTCGCTCGCTCCCACGTTGCCTATTTGGCTTGGCGGCCTTGTCGCGTTTGGCATAGTGTTTGGGTTGACCATCTCAGCAGAATACGCGGCCGTCCACCCCGACGCTCCACGCTATGCGGTGGCGCGTCTCGCCCTGAATACCTTGGCCTACCTGTTGGCCTTCATGCTCTTTGTCATCATCTACGAAACCCGCACTCGGAGCCTGGTGACAGCCACCCTGACACTGGTAACAGCCACGGTCCTGGCCATCGACCTACTGAGCGTGGGAGATGTCCAACTACGACGCGCGCTGCCCTTCGCCGGCATCGTCGGCCTGATCATCGGGGAAAGCACCTGGGCACTGAACTACTGGCTCATCAGCGCCTGGGCTGGAGGCCTTCTCCTGCTGCTCATCTTCTATGTTTCTGTTAACGTGGCACATCAGCACCTGTTGGAGCGTTTGAGCACGTCGATCCTCATCGAGTTCGCCGCCGTCACCGTTGCGGTGCTGCTCGTGATCCTGATCATGGGCCCCTAGCACTCGATGATCGGAGGCGGGTGACGACGGTTTCCTAGAACACACCGACGAATTGATAGGAGAGACTGTGAATCAGGAACAAACGTCGCTGGCGGGCAAGCTGCCCTCGCGTATCGCAAGGTTGGAGGAGTTGGCCTACAACTTCTGGTGGAGCTGGCACCGCGAGGCTCGGGACCTGTTCAAGACGCTCGACTACACCTTGTGGCGCACCACCAGCCATAACCCCGTCCAGATGCTGCTTGAGGTCTGGCCGGAGCGCCTGACCCAGGTAGCTTCCGATCCTCTCTTCTTGCGTCATTACGACGCTGTTGCCATGGCTCTCGATGCCGATGTGAAGGACGGTCACCTCTGGTTCCCCGGCAAGTACCCCGAGCTGACAGATCGCCCCGTGGCCTATTTCTCAGCCGAGTTTGGGCTGCACCGGTCCCTGCCCATCTACTCCGGTGGGCTTGGCGTACTGGCAGGCGACCACTGCAAGGAAGCCAGCGACATTGGGCTGCCGTTTGTCGCCGTTGGCTTCCTCTACGAGATGGGCTACTTCCGGCAACGGATCACGCCGGATGGGTGGCAAGAAGCCACGTACCCTCACTTCGAACCTCAGGAGGTGGCGGTCCAGCAAGCCCTGTGCGAAGACGAGACCTGTCTGTTCGTCCCCGTACACCTCAACGAGCAGACGGTCCACCTCAAAATATGGCACGTCCAGGTCGGACGCGCTCACCTCTACTTGATGGACGCCGACAACGACAGAAACGCCCCATGGGAGCGTGAGCTGACGAGACGTCTCTACGGCGGGGACCAAGAGATGCGGATGCAGCAGGAGATCGTCCTGGGCATCGGCGGCATGAACGTCATCCGGGCGCTGGGTATCGAGCCTCTCGCCTACCACCTCAACGAGGGACACTCAGCGTTTCTGGTGCTGGAACGCGCGAGAGAGTTGATCGAAGACGGGATGCCATTTGAGGAGGCCCGAGAGCAGGTGCAGGCAACCACGCTGTTCACGACGCACACGCCAGTGCCTGCCGGTCACGATGTCTTCCATTTCCACCTTGTAGACAAGTACTTCCAGACCTTCTGGCCGCAGCTGGGCTTGAGCCGAGAGGAGTTCCTCCGTCTGGGCCACCACAGGGATGGACGGGAGGGCTTCAACATGACGGCCCTAGCCATGCGCATGTGTGGTCAGCTAAACGCGGTCAGCAAACTGCACGGTGAGGTCTCGCGCCGTATGTGGCAGTCACTGTGGCCCGATGAGGATGAGGACGACGTGCCCATCGACTCGGTGACCAACGGTATCCACGTGCCCTCCTGGATCGGTGGCGCCACATACCGGCTGTACCGCAAGCACCTGGGCCCAGACTGGATCGAGAAGCACGACATACCGGCTCTCTGGGAGCGAATCCTTGATGTGCCTGAAGGTGAGCTGTGGGAGGCGCACGTGCATCTGAAGGGCAAACTTATGGCCTTTATGCGCGAACGCTCGCGGACGAGACGGATTCAGGGGAGACTGACGCCGGAGCAGGTCCTGTGCTCCGGAACGTTCCTCGACCCAGATGCTCTCACCATCGGCTTCGCCCGGCGCTTCGCTACTTACAAGCGGGCTACACTGTTGTTCCACGACCTGGAGCGACTCAAACGGTTGCTTCACGATCGCTACCGCCCGGTGCAGTTCGTTTTCTCCGGCAAAGCACATCCAGCCGACGACGCCGGCAAGCGACTGCTTCAACAGATCTACAACACGGCGAAGGACCCCTCGACAGGCGGACGCATCGCCTTTGTTGAAGACTACGACATGCAGGTGGCGCGGTATCTGGTCCAGGGGGTGGATGTGTGGCTCAACACGCCGCGGCGCCCTTACGAGGCCAGCGGCACCAGCGGTCAGAAGGCGGCGCTCAACGGTATTCCCAACTTGAGCGTCCTGGACGGTTGGTGGGCTGAGGGGTACAATGGCGCCAATGGTTGGGCAATCGCCAACGGGGAGCAGTACGACGACAGAGCAGCTCAGGATGCCGCCGACGCCGAGGCGCTGTATCAACTACTCGAGGACGAAGTGGTGCCGCTCTTCTATGAACGTGATCCCGACGACGTGCCGCGAGACTGGGTGCAAGTCATGAAGGAGGCGATTCGAACGGCCGTGCCGGTCTTCTGCACGCGCCGCATGGTCAAGGAGTACACGGAGAAATTTTACGTGCCCGCAGCGCGGCGCACCGGGGAAATGAAATAGGCCCCCCCGAGACAGAAAGACGCCTGACGCAGAACGCCGCAGGCCCCGCCCTTTTGCCGAGAAGCCCTGGCCTGATGCTATCGTCAAAGGCAGATGTGGCTGCAGCTCCGCTCTCGCAGTCCTTAGGACGGCCTCTCAGACCTGGAGACTCGATGGAGCCTCAGGGGAACGCGGACTCCTCTCCGCAACCTCGTCAGGAAGACCCGGGTCAAGTCCTCAAGTCGCGGAACAGCTTGATGTAGTCGGCCATGTGACGCGTGGTGAGGAAGTTTTCACGCACGTGTTCCTTCCCTGCCTTGCCCATCTCGGCAGCCCTGTCAGGCTGCTCGAGGAGATACAGCGTCCTCTCGGCGCACGCTTCCGGAGAGTCGACCAGGAATCCGGTCTCTCCGTCGATGATCTGCAGCGGAATCCCCCCAGTGTTCCCTCCGACAACGGGCTTACCCTTCCATAAGGCCTCTGTGACCACCAGACCAAATCCCTCGCGGATCGACTTCTGAATCACAACGTCGCTGGCCGTCTGAAAGGCCCCGACCTCGTACGCACCCACGCCATGGAAATTGTGGAGAATGTGGATATCGAAATCCTCTCCTGCGTGTCGCGTCGTCTTGTCCAGATAGTACCAACCCTCAGGATCGTCTGAGGCCATCGACCCCACCAGGGCCAGCTGAGTCTCCGGTATCTGATCCTTCACCAGACGATAAGCATCTATCACTCCCAGAGGGTCCTTCCAGGGGTCGAACCGGCTGACCTGAGTGATGATGGGTCGGTCTAGATCGAGGCCGAAATCGGCCACGACCTGCCGAGCCTCATCGAGATCCATGGGGGCGTTCTTGGGCGACAGCGGATCAATGGTCGGCGTCACGATAGCTAGGTGCTTGAAGCTCACGCCCTCCCCCACGTAGTGCTCCATGGTGAAGATGGCAGCTTCGTAGACGTCGATGTACGGAGCAAAGAAGTCCCAGTAGGCCGGGTTCGCATGTGACGTGTCAATATGGCAACGCCACGCCCAGTGTTCACCATCGCCCTTCCCGCGGTAGTGCAACAGACCCGCCGGCTGAGGGTCGTGGATGACGATGAAATCATACTCACCATCAAGCTTCTCAGCGTTCATCTTGTTGTAGCGGCGCCAGATATCCTTCATTTCATCAGTGAACTCAATGTCCATACCCTGCAGCCCGTTGTGGGCCGCCTTCGTGACGTTGAAGAACTCGTCTGCGCCTTCGATCACCTGCCACTCCGCTTCGAGCCCGACGTCGACCATCAGCGGCACAAGTGTCTGAAGCATCTCCGCGACGCCGCCGCCGTAGGCAGTCGCATTGACGTGCAGTACCCGCGCATCTTGAAGGGGATCAGCTAGCTCGCGAATCTCGGCGATGGCCTCAGCACCAACAACCGAGCGATAATCATTGAGATACTTCTCTTCCAGTTCGACTCTCTCCAGCATGGCACTCTCCTCCCTATGGAATCGTATGACCCGTGACACGATCGTCCGCCGGGGCAACCTTCTTACGTGTCCGGTTGATGTACGAGTTCGACGATCACTCCTTCGTTGCCGCGCAATGAGAATGTGCTCAAGTCAACTGCCCCGGTGCGGTTCAGGCCCGTCGAGATGGCTACGTTCCCACGTCCCAGCTCCGGCAGGCACAGATTCTGGTCTCGATCCGAGAAGTTGAGGGCTACCAAGATGCGCTCGCCACCAGCACGTCGATGACCACTGTCCTCACGGACGAAGACGAAGCATGTCTCCGGCACGCCATCGAGTATCTGACAGCTCCCTTGGCTCAACACCGGCATCTCGCGTCGATAGGCGAGCAGCCTTCGATAGAGATTGAGAATGGAGGTTGGATTGGCCATCTGACGCTCCACGTTGACGCTCACGTAATCGTCGCTCAGGGGAAGCCAGAGTTCCTCAATCTCCGGTGGCGAGAAGCCAGCATTCGGTTCGGCAGTCCACTGCATGGGCGTGCGACAGGGATCGCGTCCCATCTCCGCCGTGTCCATCACCCAAGGATCCTGCTGCCGATGAGGAGGAATCTTCCCATCGGTCATACCGATTTCATCGCCGTAGTAGAGAGTCGGCG
>JASFVD010000127.1:0-6688 GCA_050050015.1 Anaerolineae bacterium
AAGTCCTGGGGCGCAAAGCCACGAAGAAGTATCTTCTCTCCGAGGTTCAGCAAGTCTATCGCTCGCAGGGTGTGAACATCAACGACAAGCACTTCGAGATCATCTTCCGCAAGATGCTGAGCAAGGTGACGGTCACTCACTCAGGCGATACGGATCTGCTGCCAGGAAGATTGATACGGCGACTCGATCTCGAGGACGTCAACCAGAAGATCATGGAAGAAGGCGGGCAGCCAGCCAAGGCGATACCCGTGCTGCTGGGCATCACCAAGGCGGCGTTGAACACCGAGAGCTTCCTCTCAGCAGCCTCGTTCCAGCACACAATCCGAGTTCTGACCGAGGCGGCGGCAGAAGGACGAGAGGACCCGCTGCTGGGCCTCAAGGAAAACGTCATCATCGGTAAGCTGATCCCCGCTGGGACCGGCTACCGCGGCAACAACCCCTCGTCCGACGGCCCCATCGAGAGCTACGAAGGTGTGCCGTTGCACTTACCTTCCGACGAGGAACCGGAGACGGAAGAAGAGCAAGCACTGGTCGCCGAGCAAGAGGCTGAAGCCGAAGAGGGCGCGGGGGAAGAGGAAGCCAGGGAAAAGCCGGAGGTCAAGAAGTCAGAGATCCTGGGAGTTACTACTCCGGCATAGCGCTCTTCGTCAATAGGACGTGCGTATTCATGGCTGAAGCCAAATGCGGCAGCGTGTGACCACGCTGCCGCATTTGCTTGAATGGAGCAGAGCTGTCCAGGCACCAGACACGTCACGGTGGGCACTAGTAGAAAGGAGGACAGCATGCGGAGCATCGAATGGCATGATGGCAAGGTGAGGATGATCGACCAGCGACTCCTACCGGCATCATTCCGGATGCTGGAATGTGCGAGCCACCGAGAAGTCGCCGAGGCCATCCAGGACATGGCTATCCGAGGGGCTCCAGCCATCGGCGCTGCCGCAGCCTTCGGGATGGCTCTGGCCGCGCGCGAGAGCGAGGCAGAGAGCCGCGGGGAACTGCTCAGTGATCTTCGCGGCGCAGCCGAAACGCTGAAGTCAGCCCGCCCCACAGCAGTCAATCTCTCTTGGGCCTTGTCTCGCATGATTCGCCGCGCGGAGAGCTCGACGACCTCCACTGGAATTCGAGAAGCGCTGCTGGAGGCGGCGCAGGCACTGGCCGACGAGGACGTCGAGATCAATAGACAGCTAGGGAAGCACGGCGCTGCTCTGGTCCAGGATGGCGATACCATCCTGCATCACTGCAACACAGGGGCACTTGCCACCGTGGACTACGGGACTGCCCTGGGCGTCATCCGGACCGCCCACGAGCAGGGCAAGAAGATTCACGTCCTGGTGGACGAGACCCGACCGCGCCTTCAAGGGGCCCGACTTACTACCTGGGAACTGCGGCAACTGGGCATCCCGTTCACTCTGATCGCTGACAACGCCGCCGGGCACTTCTTGCGCAGCGCGCAGGTGGATGTCGTTCTCGTCGGCGCAGACCGGGTGGCTGCCAACGGTGACGTGGCGAACAAGATAGGCACCTACAAGCTGGCTCTAGCAGCTCAGGACAACGGCATCCCTTTCTATCCGTGCGTACCGACGTCAACCGTGGACCTATCGTTGACGAGCGGCGACGACATTCCGATCGAGGAACGACCAGCCGACGAGATCACCAGCATTACGTTCCGGGGAGAGCCCGCTGCACCCGAGGGAGTAGACGTGGCAAACCCTGCTTTCGACGTCACCCCACATCGCTATGTAACGGGCATCGTGACTGAGAATGGCATTGCCTACCCGCCGTTCCGGCACAATCTGCGGAAGATGGTCGAGGCATCTACGTAGCCTAGCTAACTGACGGAGGATGAAACGTGGAGAATGAATCACTATCGGTGGTAATCCTATGCGGAGGACGAGGCACTCGGATGGGAGGAACCACAACGTCCAAGAAGGAGTTGGTCCCGATTGGTGAACAGCCTATTCTCTGGCACGTGATGAAAACGTACGCCGAGTATGGGCACACCCACTTCATACTCACGTTAGGGCACGAAGCTGCGGCGATCAGACGTTTCTTCCTTGAGTACCAGCCCATGAATTACGACCTCACGATCCCATTGGGCCAGACGGACGGCGTGGTCTACCACCAGTCGAACGCGGAGGAGAATTGGCGGGTGACACTAGCCGACACCGGACTGGACACGGACAAGGGGTCGCGAATCTACCGGGTGGCCCAGTACATCGAGAGCGACCGGTTCTTCGTGACCTACGGTGATGGCGTAGGTGACATTGACCTGGACGCATTGCTCTCCTTTCATCGAGCACACGGTCGGCTGGCAACCGTTACCGCAGTCCATCCCAGGTCGCAGTACGGCGTTCTGCAGACCGATGGGAGTGACCAAGTGACGGGTTTCGGGGAGAAGCCCGAGCTGGACCACTGGATCAACGCGGGCTTTCTGGTCTTCGAGCGGGGTGTTCTGGACTACCTCAGCGAGGGGGATGACGTCAACTTAGAACAAGAAACACTGCCCCGTCTGGCTGCGGAAGCTGAGCTGATGATGTACCGTCACGCCGGGTTTTGGCGTTCGATGGATACGTTCAAGGATGCGCAAGCCCTGGATGATGCCTGGCACGAAAGCGCTCCGTGGAAAGTATGGGATTGAGGTGCGGGATGCGATCAACAACTGACTCCTTCTGGCTCGATCGACCGGTTTTCGTCACGGGATGCACGGGTATAGTGGGCTCCTGGTTGACCATCGCCCTGGTGGACGCTGGCGCCGCCGTGACCGGTCTCATACGCGATGACGTCCCATTCTCAGAACTGCGGCGGTCAGGCTATCAAGGCCGCATCCAGGTGGTGCATGGCGATGTCGCCAACTACGAACTCGTCGAGCGCGTACTGAACGAGTACGAGATCGACACGGTGTTCCATCTCGCAGCTCAGACAATCGTGACTATCGCGAACAGAGCACCCCTTTCAACCTTTGAGACGAACATCAAGGGCACGTGGTCGTTGCTCGAGGCAGCTCGCAGGGTACCAGTGGTAGAACGCATCATCGTGGCTTCTTCGGACAAGGCCTACGGTGCCCACTCGGATCTGCCTTACACGGAAGATACCGCCCTGCAGGGCTGCCATCCCTATGACGTATCCAAGGCCTGTGCGGACCTGATCACCCAGGCCTACGCCACCACGTACGAACTCCCTGTCGCCATAACACGATGCGCCAATCTTTACGGTGGAGGAGACCTCAATTGGAGCCGTCTGATCCCCGGTACGATCCGTTCTGTCATACGACGCACGCGACCGATCATCCGCTCGGACGGCACACTTGTCCGCGACTACCTGTATATACCTGATGCTGTAGACGGCTATCTCAGACTCGCCGAGCGTACCGGCGTGCCCGAGATCAACGGCCAGGCCTTCAACTTCGGCATGGACGACCCTCGATCGGTAATGGCTGTCGTGCGCACCATCATCGACGTGTCTGACGAAACCGCGCTCGAACCCCGCGTCCTGGACAAAGCCGAGAACGAGATTCAGGCTCAGTACCTCGATAGCGGCAAGGCCAAGCGGTTGCTGGGCTGGACGCCACGATATTCCTTGAAGGAAGGGCTACGCGAGACGATAGCCTGGTATCGTGAGTTCCTTGGCTAGGAGGACACGCGAATTCCCATGCCCGGCCGGTGCCCATCCCTTTGTTCCGCAGACGGCCGGTCCTGGAGCTGACCAGTGGAAACGGCGGTGAACTGGGAGCGGAAGCGCCTTCTGATCACCGGAGCCACAGGCTTTCTCGGACGATACGTGGTGAACCGGCTCAGGGAAAGAGGTGCTCGAGTCTGGCCCAGCACGTCCCCGAATGACCCGGCCCCGGCCCCGCAGGCCGGGACGCTGCGGACTTTCCCCACACTGACCTTCGATGTGCGCGACGGCAAGGCCGTCAGGAGCGCCATTGATAGGGCAAGGCCAGACGTCGTATTCCACCTCGCCGCCGTGGGCGTCACAGATCCCTGCATCGATCCGATGCTCGCACTCCAAGTCAACGCGGGGGGCGCAGTTAACCTGCTGGAAGCTCTTCGCAAGCGCGACGTCGAGCGCGTCGTCCTGGTCGGGACCAGCTACGAGTACGGCGAAACCTCGAGAAGGTTAGATCCGTTCAACGCCTATTCCGCCTCCAAGGTCGCCGCTTGGGCCTTCGCGCGGATGTACTGGCGAGCCCACGACCTGCCCATCGTCATCGTGCGTCCCTTTCAAGTCTACGGGCCAGGACAGTCCAGGAGGTCACTCATCCCCGCGGCTATAGAAGCCGCGCTTTCCGGCGAGGACTTCTCTACGACTCCTGGAGAGCAGGAACGCGACTTCGTCTTTGCACCAGATGTGGCCGATGGTATGATAGCAGCCGCAGAGGCCGAGGGGGTCGCGGGGGAAAGCCTGGATCTAGGAACCGGCACAGGCATCGCGGTCCGAAACGTAGTGGAACGGATCTGGGAGTTGGCAGGCGCAGAAGGCGCTATAAGACTGGGCGCCTTACCCTATCGCACCGGTAGCGCGATGCACCTCGTCGCAGACGCCGAGCGCACGGCACAGCTCACGGGCTGGCAGGCCACGACCCGCCTAGACGCCGGGCTTCGAGCGACGATGAAGCAGGTGAAATTCAACATGCAGCAAGAACAGTCATGACATCTCAGTCCTACGACGGCGGCGCGCAAGCTCTGCGTCAACAGATCCTGAACCGAGTAGCGGCTTATTACCGAGAAGCCCACTCGGATCGAGCTTTCGTACCAGGCAAGTCCCGTGTTCACTACGCTGGGCGGGTCTACGACGAACGTGAACTAATCGCTGCCGTGGATGCGGCGCTCGACTTCTGGCTCACCGTGGGCCCTCGCACGGAGGCCTTCGAGAAGCAGTTGGCAGGCTACGTCGGCTCGAACCGAGCTTTGGCAGTCAACTCTGGCTCATCGGCCAACCTTCTGGCCGTGTCGACTCTCCGATCGCGCCGCATCGAACGCCCTCTGGAACCTGGTGACGAAGTGATCACGGCGGCTACGGGTTTTCCCACCACGACCGCACCTATCGTGCAGAACGGCCTGGTGCCAGTCTTCGTGGACTGCGAGCTGGGTTCGTACAACATTGACACAGAGCAACTTGACCTGGCGCTCTCTGATCGGACGCGTGCCCTATTCGTGGCACACATGCTCGGAAATCCCGTGGACCTGGAGCGCGTGACGGACTTCGCGCGGGAGAACGAGCTCTACGTCATCGAGGACGCGTGTGAGGCACTCGGCTCAAGCTACGACGGTTTGCACGTGGGCTCCCTCGGCGACCTGGCCACGTACAGCTTCTATCCCTCTCACCATATGACGACCGGTGAAGGCGGCGCTGTGACGGTGAACAGCTCCCGCCTGGCCCGCATCGCACGTAGCCTGCGCGAGTGGGGACGGGACTGTCAGTGCTCACACGAAAGCCCGCCGGAGGGGGCCTGCGGAAACCGATTTGACTGGATGATTCCAGGACTGGATGAACCTTATGACCATCGATACTTGTACGTAGAGATCGGTTACAACATGAAGATGACGGACATACAGGCAGCCATTGGGCTGGCACAGCTCAAGAAACTGCCTGCCTTCGTGGAGGCCAGGAAGAAGAATTTCGAGAAACTGTACAGAGGTTTGAAGCCCTATGAGGAGTTCCTGCTTCTGCCTACATGGAGTAGGCGTGCCGATCCCGCCTGGTTTGCGCTCCCCTTGACGCTGCGGACAGACAGTCCGTTCGCGCGTCGCGACTTGATTACGTTCCTCGAGGACCGGAACATTGAAACGCGGCTCCTGCTTGCAGGCAATCTGGTGCGGCAACCGGGCTACCAGGGTATCAAGCATCGTACAGTTGGCCCTCTACCGAACGCCGACCACATCCTGCGATCGTCGTTCTTCATTGGCGTGTATCCCGGCTTGGATGACCAACGCATCGCCTACACGCTGCAGGTCTTCGAGGATTTCTTCGCCTCCCTATGAAGCTTTCCATCATCATCTGCGCCTACAACGAGCGAGACACCGTACTGACTGTCCTCCAGCGCGTCCAAGCCGTCGACCTGGGATCCGAATGGGAGAAGGAGATCATCGCAGTCGACAACTGCTCCACCGACGGGACCCGTGAACTGCTCCAGAACTTGGACGAGCCTGACGTGAAGGTCATTCTGCACCCCAGAAACCTGGGAAAGGGTGCCTCCGTGCGCACAGCTATCGAACACTGTACGGGCGACTATGCCATCATCCAGGACGCCGATCTGGAGTACGACCCTGGAGACTATCCGCTTTATCTTGACCAAGTTGCCAGTCGCAGCCCGGCCGCCATCTACGGTTCCCGAACGCTGGGAGGACGCGCTAAGTATGAGTACGTATCGAACTACCTAGGTGTCCGATTCCTAACGTGGCTAACGAACGTGCTCTACGGAGCTCGCCTGACGGACGTCGCGACAGGCGCGAAGATGGTCCGCGTGGACGTGCTCAAGTCGCTGAATCTGTCCGGTTCAGGATTCGACCTGGACTTTGAGTTGACGGACAAGATTCTGCGGGCCGGATATGACATCACTGAAATCCCAGCCTCGTACGAGCCCCGCACAGTCGCCGAGGGGAAGAAGATTCGAGCGTGGGATGGGATGGTGGCGCTGTTGGTGATCGTCCGCGACCGACTTCTTCCGATGAGTCACATTGTGCGG
>JASFVD010000128.1:0-6686 GCA_050050015.1 Anaerolineae bacterium
CGAGCCGGGGCGGATATGATCCTCACGTATTGGGCCAAGGATGCCGCCCGCTGGCTGCGGCAGAGACAGTAGCCTATGCCACACTCGGCAGAAAGGCCCAACGACCGCCTCGTACCCCGCGTCATTGCCTGGGAGTCGACCCGCGCCTGCAACTTGGTCTGTCGGCACTGCCGTGCCAGCGCGCAGAGAGACCCAGCTCCTGACGAGTTGACGACCGCCGAGGTGATGGAGCTCATCGACGGTATCTGCGCAATGGGTGATCGAGAGGCAGCGCCTTTCAAGCCCATCTTCGTCATCAGCGGCGGTGAGCCTTTGATGCGGGACGACGTCTTCGACATTGCCGCCTACGCCACCAGACGAAGTCTGCGCGCAGTGATCTCTCCCAATGGCACTCTGATCACACGGGACATCGTCGAACGCATGAAGCGCGCAGGCATCAAGCGAGTGTCGGTCAGCATCGACGGGTCCTGCGCCGCGCGGCATGATGCGATCCGTGGCGTACCGGGCGCCTTCGACGAAGCTGTGCGGGGAGTCCGGTTCTGCCGCGACGGCGATCTGCCCGTTCAGATCAACACGACCGTTATGCGACAGAACGAGGATGATCTGGCGGCCGTCCACGATCTGGCCGTCTCCCTAGGGGCGGCGGCCTGGCACGTGTTTATGCTTGTCCCGACCGGGCGTGGGAGAATCGACGACGAGCTCACCCCACAGGGGTATGAGGATCTCCTCAACTGGATCTATGAGGAAGCACAGGACTCCCCCATTCCTCTTCGCGTGACGTGCGGACCGCAGTTCATGCGCCTGGTGCACACGCGGGAGCGGGAGTCCGCGGCGCCTCCGAACCTCGTCGGCCGGGAGCGCGGACTCGACCACATGAGCCGGGGTTGCCTGGCCGGGATGGGCTACTGCTTTGTCTCCCATCGCGGCGAGGTCTTCCCGTGCGGCTATCTCCCGGTGCTGGCCGGCGAGCTGCGAGATCAGGCCTTTGAGACCATCTATCAGGAATCACCCGTCTTCGAGCGGCTGCGGGATCTGAGCCAGCTGGAAGGGAAGTGCGGTCGCTGCTCGTTCGTCCACCGCTGCGGAGGCTGTCGCGCCAGGGCCTATGGTCTCACAGGCAACTACATGGCCGAGGAACCGTACTGCACCTACGAGCCGCGCCGAGCGTAAACCTCAAGCGGCGATGCTCTGCCTTTTCGGGCGGGAGCGTCGCTAACGCGGGCTCGCTCACCAACCTGGTCCGGGGGCAGGGTCCGCGTCGACCGTGACGAATACCTATGGGCCAGTGAACAGAGTGAGGACCTTGGAAGCTCCAGGAGGCATATGGACACACTCGACCGTCGACTGTTGGACATGCTCCAACGATCCGTTCCTCTGGAGCCACGCCCCTTCGAAGCACTCGGACAGGAGTTGGGCGTAAGCGAGGGGGAGGTCCTAGCCCGCACGCGGCGGCTTAAGCAGGATGCCATCATCCGTCAGATTGGCCCCATCTTCTCGTCACGCCGACTCGGCTACCAGAGCACTCTCGCTACCTTCCGCGTGTCGCCGGGTCGTCTTGACAAGGTTGCCTCCTTGGTGAGTGCCCATCCGGGCGTGAGTCACAACTACTCCCGCAACCACTACTACAACCTCTGGTTCACACTCACGTTGCCACCAGATGAGGATCTAGGGCAGGAGATCGCCCGCCTGGCGACCGCCGCCGCCGTCGAAGACTACCTGAACCTCCCATCGCTGCGACTCTTCAAGCTAGGCGTCCATTTCGATATGTCAGGCGATGCTGAGGACAAAGGGGACGAGGCGGGACGCGAACAACCTGTCCCGCGGCCGGCGTCCCGTTCTCCAGGCAGCGGCCGAGCCATCACTGACTTTGAGCGCGACGTGATTCACGTTCTTCAGGGCGATCTGCCACTCATGGAACGAGCCTTTGCGCCCGCAGCCGAGGAACTCTGCGTGACCGAGGAGAGGTTGCTGGCTGCCGCTCGAGATCTTGACGAGCGAGGCATCATGCGCCGCTTCAGCGCTGTTTTGATGCACCGGAGGGCCGGTTATGCGGCGAATGGCATGGGCTGCTGGGTGGTTCCACAGGACCGAATTGTTGAGGCGGGAAAGGCGGCCGCTGCCTTCTCAGCCGTGAGCCACTGTTACGAGCGACCAGCCTATCCACCGCGCTGGCCCTACAGCCTGTTCACGATGGTTCACGGGCAGTCGCGCGAGGAGGTCGAGGAGGTCGTGACCCGGATTCGAGATGACATCGACCCGATCGAGCACACCATCCTCTACAGTCAGAAGGAGTACAAGAAGAAGCGGGTCCGTTACTTCGTTGAATCACAGGAAGATGCACTAGACGTTAAGCAGACCATCGGTAAGGGAGGCATAATGAGCATTCAAAGGTCAGCCGAGCTCTTCTCGGCAGCGCAGCTAGTCATCCCAGGTGGTGTCGATAGTCCCGCCCGAGCCTTCAGCGCCGTTGGGGGTCAACCCCTGTTCATTGAACGGGGTGAAGGAGCTCACATCTTCGACGCCGACGGAAACGAGTATGTCGACTACGTGCTCTCCTGGGGCCCCCTGGTCCTTGGGCACACCCACCCACAAGTGGCGGCAGCCCTCAAGGAGGCGGTCGACCGCGGAACCAGCTACGGGGCGCCAACCGATCTTGAGACAACGCTGGCTGAGATAGTCATCGACGCCATGCCGGCCGTGGAGATGGTCCGCTTCGTCAACTCTGGCACCGAGGCCACCATGAGCGCGCTCCGTCTGGCACGAGCCTTCACCGGTAGGGACAAGATCCTCAAGTTCGTAGGCTGCTACCACGGTCACGCGGACTTCCTTCTTGTTCAGGCTGGAAGCGGCGTCGCCACGCTCGGCCTCCCAGACAGCCCGGGCGTGCCAGCCGGAACGGCACAGGACACGCTCACAGCTCCCTACAACGACGTGGCTGCCGTCAGGGCGGCCTTCGATGCTTATCCGGATGAGATCGCGGCGGTGATTGTGGAGCCGGTGGGCGGCAACATGGGTGTCGTCCCGCCGAAAGACGGCTTCTTGGAAGGCCTCCGCGCCGTAACGGCGAAACACGATGCTCTCCTCATCTTCGACGAGGTCATGACTGGCTTCCGCGTCGCGTATGGCGGAGCACAGGAGCTCTATGACGTCGAACCGGACCTGACCACACTGGGCAAGGTCATCGGGGGCGGGTTGCCCGTGGGTGCCTACGCCGGGAAGCGAGAGATCATGGAGACGGTCGCCCCGGTCGGCCCTATGTACCAGGCGGGTACCCTTTCTGGCAATCCCCTGGCTATGACAGCCGGCATTGAGACGCTCAACGTGCTCGGCGAGCCGGGCGTCTTCGATGAGATCGAGCGGAAGGCGGCCGACCTGGCTGAGGGCATCGGCAAAGCCGCGGCGGACGCCGGCGTGCCGATCTATCAGACACGGGTCGGTACGATGTTTTCCACGTTCTTTGCATCAGAGCCGGTCACGGACTACGGATCCGCCAAGCAATCTGACACAGATCGCTTCGCGCGTTACTTCCACGCTATGCTCGACGAAGGGATATACATAGCACCCTCCCAGTTCGAGTCGGGTTTCATCTCGCTGGCTCATTCTGGCGACGACATTGAACGGACGATCGCCGCTGCCGAGGTCGCTTTCCGGGCCGCGAAGTAGGCAACCACGCTCGATGAACGCATCGCAGATATAAGGCTCGGTCCTTGCTGGGCCTTGTCCGTCTCATTTCCTGGCAGCGTGGACGAACGCAAATGAAGCCAACTGCACCCGACTCGGGACCATTCACCGCATGCTCCAGACGAAGAGGGCGATCCAAGCGCCGGCGATACGCTTTCCTCCAAGCCAGAAGAACGGCAGAGGCAACACGAGCCTTGCCTGCCGTCTGGAACTCCCGCGCCGCGCCGTGGACCCGATTTTGCCTCCCTTCCGCTTTCGATGTACAATCGTCGTGCTATGAACCATCTTTGGACCCCATGGCGCCTGCCCTACCTCCGGGGTGAAGAACCTCTCCCAGACGAATGCCTCTTCTGCATAAAGCCCAAAGACCCCGACCCGGAGGCGCACATTGTCCACCGTGGAGAGCATTGCTACGTCATCCTCAATCGATTCCCCTATAACAACGGTCACCTCATGGTGGTGCCCTATGCGCACATAGGGACGCTTGAGGGCCTGGATGCTTCCACGGCAGCAAACCTAATGGCCCTCACGCAGCTCAGCATGGAAGTGCTTCGCGAGGCCTACCAACCTGAGGGATTCAACGTAGGCGTCAACATCGGCATGGCCGCTGGGGCCGGTATCGACGATCACGTGCACCTCCACGTCGTTCCGCGCTGGGCAGGCGACACGAACTACATGTCGACCGTGGGTCGGACCCGTGTTATCCCGGAGTGGATGGATCAGGTCTATGAGCGACTGCGGCCGATCTTCGAGCGGCTCAGCTGATCGACGTCGTGCCGGCGCTCCACTGGGCTGCTATCCCGTTCGAGCCTGTCCGCGCGTCTATCCGGTAGATGCATCACCAAGACCTATAGGAGATAAGGATCATGCCCAGGACATCATCCCCGAACCCTGACGATGCCGTCATCGTATCCGCTGTGCGAACGCCCATCGGCAAGTTCAAGGGCACGTTGGCGCCTATCTCCGCCCCCGAGCTAGGAGCAGCTGCCATCGATGCCGCCGTCGAGAGAGCCGGGATCGATCCGGCCATGATCGACGAGGTATTGATGGGTAATGTGGTCCAAGCTGGCCTTGGACAGGCCCCCGCTCGCCAGGCTGGCATCAAGGCCGGGGTGCCGGCAAGCGTGGGAGCGACCACGGTCAACAAGATCTGCGGCTCCGGTCTCAAGACGGTCATGATGGCAGCCGCCCTGATCGAGGCTGGCCAAGGTGACACCTTCGTGGCCGGCGGAATGGAGAGTATGAACAATGGGCCCTATCTGCTCCAGAAGGCGCGATTCGGCTACCGCCTGGGCAATGGCGAGCTGATCGACGCAATGGTGCACGATGGCCTGTGGTGTTCGTTTGAGAATCAGCACATGGGCAATTCGGCCGAGTGGATCGCCCGAGAGTACGATCTGACGAGGGAGGAACTCGACGCCTTCGCCTACAACAGTCACGTGAAGGCGATCGCAGCCATCGATGACGGTCGTTTCGAGGAAGAGATCGTCCCGGTAGTGGTCCCTCAGCGTAGGGGCGACCCCGTGCATTTCGAGGTGGATGAAACGCCTAGACGGGACACCACGCCAGAGGCGCTGGCCCGCTTGAGCCCCGTCTTCGAGCGAGATGGCGTCGTCACGGCCGGCAACGCACCTGGTATTACCGACGGAGCCGCCGCTACCATCGTGATGAGACGCTCCAAGGCAGAGGAGCTTGACATCCAACCGCTTGCGCGTATCAGGGCCTACGGCCAGGCGGCCGTCGAGCCCTTGAAGGTCTTCACCGCCCCCATCTCCGCGGTGCGCGGCCTGCTTGAGAAGACGGACACAACCGTGGACGATTATGACCTCTTCGAGGTCAACGAGGCCTTCGCGGCCCAGATGCTGGCTGACATGAAAGCCCTCAAGCTGCCGGAGGAGAAGGTTAACGTCAACGGCGGGGCCATCGCGCTCGGTCACCCCATTGGCTGCTCCGGTACACGGGTCCTTGTCACCCTGATCTACGCCCTAAGGCAGCGAAACCTCAGCAAGGGCCTGACCACGCTCTGCCTCGGTGGCGGTGAGGCAGTGGCCATGGCAATTGAACTAGAGTAGCAGGCGTCAAGCGCCGGGGACACCGTCCCGCGTGCGGCATTTCATTCTATTACGCACAGTCCATCCACAAGGGAGGCATCTAGTGAACTTCGACGATATCGCCGTTGTCGGCGCCGGGACCATGGGCCACGGCGTCGCTCAGGTGTGCGCCACGACCGGCTACCGAGTCACCCTGATCGACATCGATCCGGAGCAACTCACGCGTGCGCTGAGCTCCATCGAGAGGTCCGTCGACAAGCTGCACACCAAGGGACGCCTGACCGAGGAGCAGCGCGACGCAGCGATCGATCTCGTGACGACGTCGACGGAGTTGGAGACCGCGGCTGGCGCGGGTTTTGTGATTGAGGCCGCCGTCGAGAAGCTGGAGGTGAAGACGAAGATCTTCTCTCAGCTGGACGCACTGACGGATCCTGCGGTCATCTTGGCCAGCAACACGTCGTCCATATCGCTCACGGAGCTCGGCGCCTCGACCGATCGACCGGACAAGGTCATTGGTATGCACTTCATGAACCCTGTGCCCCTGATGAAGCTGGTCGAGGTGATCCGCGGGCTCGACACCTCCGACCAGACGACTGAGACTACCGTAGCATTGGCGGAGGAGCTCGGAAAGACGCCTGTTGAGGCACAGGACTACCCGGGATTCATCTCAAACCGCATCCTCTGCCCGATGCTCAACGAGGCAGCGTATGCCTTGATGGAAGGTGTCGGCTCGAAAGAGGCCATCGACACGGTGATGAAGCTCGGCATGAATCATCCAATGGGCCCACTGGCCCTTGCCGATCTGATCGGGCTCGACATCCTGCTGAACGTAATGGAGGTGCTTCACGAGGGCCTCGGAGATGACAAGTACCGTCCTTGCCCACTCCTGAAACGCATGGTTGCCGCTGGGCATCTCGGGCGCAAGACAGGCAAAGGATTCTACGACTACGAATA
>JASFVD010000129.1:0-6651 GCA_050050015.1 Anaerolineae bacterium
GATCACGGTGGCGGACGGGCCGATGCCCAGTCTCCCGCCGACGAGGCTGTCCCCTGAGCCCTCGACGGTCAACTCGCCGCGGATCAGCGCGCCGCCCAGTCCGACGTTGAGCCCGCCGCGCACTCCCAGGTCGCCTTCAACGGCGGCATAGTCGGTGACCTCCAAATGCGCGGTATTCAACTCGCCAGCGCGCACAGAAGACGCCGTCAGGCCGTCAATCTCGAAGATGTGGACCGAGTCGTGGGACTCATTGGCCAGGTAGACGCGGTCGCCGCTGCCAGTGACAGCCACCGGCATGGCCCGGATCAGATCGGGCTCACTGAACCAGGTACTCATGTCGATGACGTTGAGCACGGGCACGTCCATCGGGTCAGACGTGTCCAGAACGGCGAGGCCGCAGTTGTCGTGAGTGGTGGGATCACCCGCGTAGGCCACGTAGGCCCGGTCGCCCGAGACGTACATCGAGCGAGGCCGGGTAAGCCCGGTCACGACCAGCCCCACGTAGGTGATCTGGGATGGTCTCGAGACGTCATAGACAACAACGGTATTCGCACTTTCGTCGACGACGTAGGCATACATGCCGCTCACGTGCACGCGCACCGGCCCGATCAGAGACGAGTCGGTGTAGGCCAAGGGAGTGGGGTGACTCGGATCCGAGACATCGAACACGACCAGCCGGCTATTGCCCTTGCTCGTGACGTATGCATAGCCGTCCTGCACGAACACATCACTCGTCCCCTCGAGATAAGTGGTGACGAAGCCAGTCGCCGCGATCTCCGCCGGCGCATCAGTGACGTCGAAGACGGTCAATCCGTCATAGCCCCCGCCATCACCCAGAGAGGCGACGTAGGCGTACTTGCCGGACACGTGAACCCCCTGCGGATGGTCGAGGAATTCCGTCGTGTCACCTACGTGCCGAATATTCTCGGGGTCGGACACATCCAGAACCGTGAGCATGTCGCGGTTCTGGGAGGCCACGTAGGCGCGGTCGCCCACGACCTCCAGGTCCATTGGGCCCCCGAGCTGGAACGTGGTGTAGCCCAGCAAGGTTTGCGTCGCAGGATCCGATACACTCCAGATAGACAGCGTGTTCGTGGCATACCCGGCTACGTAGAGGCGATCGCCAACTGCGTAGACCGCACGCGGAGCCTGGATCGTGCGGGTGTAGGCGCTTATGGCTCCAACGCTGACGACGGCGCTGCTGCGGACTGCGGCATCGCCCTCCACGGTGAGCATGTGCGTCGGGGTGTCGGTGCCGACGCCCACGCCACCTGCAGCCGAGATCAAGAACTGGTCCGGTCCAGTGGAGGCCATCGGTCCGATTGAGTCGGCCCAGACAAAGGCTCCCTGGTGTCCGGCGTGTGCCTGGCTGCCAGCGGCAAAGCCGTAGGGCGCGCCCACGGTGTTCTGGAATCCGCCAGGGATCGTGCCAAAGGCACCGGTGACGATGTTGCTGTAGCCGCCACCCACCGTGGCGTACGAATGGTCTGCTGCATTGCTACGACCGCCGCCCACGGTGGCATACGAGTTCCCCGCGCTGTTGCCCGACCCGCCACCCACCGCAGCATACTGGTTGGCGGCGCTGTTGTTGGAACCACCGCCGATGGTCGCGGCATAGCCTGCCGCCGTATTGGACGTCCCTCCAGACACAGTGGTATAGCCGTCTCCAGCGGCGTTGTCCTTGCCCCCACCCACGGTGGCGTAGGTTTGCGTCGCCGGATCGCCGTCGTCATCCCCGGCGACATTGCCTCCGCCGCCGTCAACCGTACCGTAATCGTCGTAAACGCGGTTGCTTGTGGAGAGTGGGTTGCCCGTGTCCGACGGCCCGCCGCCCCCAATCGTGCCATAGTCCGCCGCAGCCACGTTGTGGCGCCCGCCACCGATCACCGCGTAGTTGCCAACGGCCGCGTTACTCGTACCACCAGCGACCGTCCCATAGGGCGCGGTGACCTGGTTCTGTCCACCTCCCGCTACCGTTCCATGGGTCGCTGTGATTGCGTTGCTCTGGCCTCCACTCACCGTCGCGTAGCTGCCGTCCGCTGCGTTCGCACCGCCCCCGCCGACGATGGCGTACGATCCGCCAGCGCTGTTGCCCTCACCGCCGCCGACCGAGCCGGCGTAGTCGCTCACGCTGTTGCCCGCACCACCGCCAATGGTGCCATAGTGCGCCAAGACCTGGTTGACCGCCAGATCCCGTCCTCCGCCACCGATGGCGGCGCCGAGCACGCCGGCCTGCGCCAAGTTTCCGCCGTAGCCGCCGACCACGTTCGGGCTAGCGGCACCGGGCTCCAATCGTAGCGCCAGAGCACCGTTGGCGCGCAGCTCCAGCGGTTGATCGTCCGTCGTGCCCAGGAAGTTGGTGCCGGGCACCGTGCCGCTGTTCCCTGTCAACGCCCAGCCGCTCGACCCGCCCGGAGATCCACAGACCCAGCTGCTGTCGCTCCACTCGGCGATCTCGCCACTGGCGCAGGTCTGGGGCAGCCGGTAGGTGTCTGCAAGGACGAAGGCGGTGCCGGCAAGCCCCAGACCGGTGCCCGCTGCGTAGGTCGTGTCGTCATCAATGGCACAGACCCAGCCGCTGCCATTCCACTCCGCCATTTCGCCGCCGCTGCAGGCCTGCGGCAGTCGGTAGCTAGGCGAGATGGCAAAGGTCGTCCCCGACAGACTCAGACCAGTCCCAGGGGAATACGTCGTTCCGTCTGTCAGCTCACATTCCACGTTGCCAAGGGCGTCGATCGAGTGGATGGCCCAGCCTGCTGGACAGCTGCCGCCCACACGAGCCTGGATCGTGTCGGTCAGGACGAACAGCGAGACATCCCCGCTCTCGCCACCGCCTCCGAGCCCGTAACCAGCGGCGACGGCGGTGACGTCTCCGCCGCTTCCTGTCCCCACATTATCGTCCCCGCAGGTCCAGTCGACTCCATTCCACTCCGGAATCTGCCCGCTGTTGCAGCTCAGGTTTCCCAGCGCATCGTCGTCCACATCATCGGCGAAGCCTTGAGGAAGGCCGCCGATCCCGCCCCAAGAAGTATGGACAGCGTAACTAGCCAAAGGCGTGGGAGCGAGGCGCTGGCGAGGGCTCAAGGTGGCGTAGGACTCTTGGGATCCACCCTGGCGAACGGCGATCTCCAGCCACAGGGCCGTGCCGTCAAACACAACCCCGAAATCGAGCTCGACGACGAACAGGCCGTCCGTGACGGGAATGGTCCTAGAGATCGTCAATCCGATCTGGTTGTCGCCCTCGAGGCTATCGTGGAGAGAAAAGGCGAAATCATACAGGCCATCGGCCGGGTTTGACCCGTCGGTCAGGGCACCCTGATAAAAGAACGCCGTTCCCAAGTTGTCCGTGCTGTCGGGGCTCACGGCGGGGTGTGTCCCGGCAGAGGCAGCATGCCTGCCTCCGAAGGCGATTCCCAAGGCCAGCAGCACTCCGGCGGCAAGAGCTGCGGCTGCATTGCGGTGTCTCTTCCTCATAGCACTTCATCCTTTCTGTCGCCGCTGCTGGGCACGGCGGTCTCCACAAGGTCCATTCGTCTCGGCGCGGCTACGTACGACAGACTCAAGCCGCGACTCAAAGTGGGCCACAGGCGGAGGAGGCATCGTATCTCCAAGCCTCCGCTCAAACCATCCGAGATGGCCCGCAGCACAGGGAATAGCTCGTTTCCGTCGCTCAGGTGCGCCACTGGGTACGATCTCTCGCCACCGGCGTAGGTGATCGGCAGCGAGATGCGCAATCGGTATGTGTCGTTCACGATTGAGGATTCAAAAAGCCGGACTTCAGCATCACGCAACGTGACGGAGGGGTAATGCGAAGAAGCTGCAAAGCTCCATTGGTCGGGGCGCTGCACGTTTGCGTCCACTAGTTGTTTCTCCCCACTCTTGAGGTCCGTGTGACCCGGCCACACGAAGATGCATAATCTGCGGTTTATCCAGGTCGCCAACCGGGGCTTTGCTGTCGTTCGTCCGGAACAGTAGTATGCTGGCTGCGGCTATCTCGCTTGTGTGGACGGAATCGGGCAGAGGGTTAGCCGACGCTCGTCCCGGCAGGAAGCATATGGACCGGAACCATTCTTGGCGAAGGCATCCGGGTTAGCAGAGAAGAGAATGAGACGAAGAAGTGAAGAAGCCTGGTGTCGAATCATGGACTGTGCACATCTGCCGGCCATTCATCCCCACAGCAAGCTGCGGGGCATCCTGGCTTTTTCCCGTGACAACAACACGGGCCCAACACACCACCAGGCGGTCGCGAACCCCTGGCGTGAATGCACAACGCAACTGACGGGCCAGTATATTGCGCTCGTTGTCCGATGTCAATCGGAAGGGAATCTCAAGGCACTCTGGGGAGTCGCAGGCGGGACAACGTCAGTGAGATAAGGCCTTCCCGCCAGTGAGGACTTGCCCGTGCATAAACCGGGGACTACCTGCGGAACAGTTGATTCACGCAGCAAGAAACCCCGCCGGTTGCGGCGGGGTTTCAGTGGCGACGGCGTGATTTGAACACGCGACCAAGGGCTTATGAGTCCCCTGCTCTACCACTGAGCTACGTCGCCATGGGTACGACAACGGGCGCCTCTCAGCGCCCGCTTGTCTTCCTTCGAGGTAGCGGGGCCAGGATTCGAACCTGGGACCTCCGGGTTATGAGCCCGACGAGCTGCCACTGCTCTACCCCGCAACGCGACAGCGATTATAACGCGAATCCCTAGCTTTGTCAAGGGAGCCGCCACATTCAACGCGCGGAAAACGCTGGTCCCAGGAGTGGCCCTCGTGGGAAATACGAGGGCAGGCGGTGCCTTGTCTTTGCCTGAACCTCTTGGTCGTCGCTCAACGCCGCGAACCGGTCAGCGCTTGCCACCAGACCGTCCAGAAGGGCCTAGCCTCGTCCGCCGGAGGTGCCTCACTCGCCTCTGGTGTGGGCGTCGACTCCACTTTGCTGCTCGCGCCCTTCACGACCGGGATGACGACCACCTCGCCCGGTTTGGCCATCTTTGCCTCCTCCCTGGCCCACTCCTCGACGTAAGCATCCGTATTGACGTACGTCAGGGTAGCAGTCAAGTAGGCCTGGCGGGCCTTCTGTGTGGCCACAGCTTGCTCCAGCTGTCTGGTCTCGCCCCTCAGCTCTTCGGCAAGGGTGAGTTGCTGAAGAAACGCCCAACCGAGTCCACCAACAATGACAACAACAAGAAGGATGCCAGCGCCCAGGGCGATACGAAAGCGATCGAGTTTGGGAATCTTCATCGAGACCTCCGGGATACCAGAAGGAACGCAGGCTGGAGTTTACATCAGACCCTGACCGCGGTCAAGCCGACGGGCACACGGGGCAGAAAGAAGCCCGAGACGGAGACCGTCTCGGGTCAGCGATGCCGAAGGTGGGAGTTGAACCCACATGGGCATGAAGCCCACTGCGCCCTGAACGCAGCGCGTCTGCCTGTTCCGCCACTTCGGCGAGATGCCCTTTTCGGGCGTCTACTATTCTATAGGATAAGCCCTCGTTGTCAAGTGCAGGGGGCCGGGATCTGTTCGTGGCCCTCCGCCGGCGGTCATACCTGAGTCTTCGTTAACGGAGCACAGAAGGGTGCCCCAGCCTGGGACGCCAATCCCGTATCTACGCGCCCGGTCAGAAGCGCCGGTCAGCACCTTTCCTCGTCAACGTTCTCTTGAGCACCGCCGGTCCTCTCTGAAACGCTGCCGAGAGGTGAAGACGCGGACTCCGGTCAGCTCAGCGACATTGGCCAGCGTCTGTCACCTCGGTCCGTAGGTTAGATCTGCTTCGGACTCATGGACGAACACGCGGCGATGCACAATCCACCAATTGAGAACGCTGCGGAAGCGATCCGAGGCATGCATCAGCGGCCCGATTTGGACGTCGTTGATCCTCTCACTGACGCCGTACGTATAGACGGGTACGTACAGCGGAAGCGAGGGAAGCTGCTCGGCGAAAAGCTGTTGGAACTCATCGTACAGCTGTCGGCGGCGATTCTCATTCGGTGTGACCCGAGCTCGCTCCGTGACCTCGCTGATGCCTCGATGCTCGAGACCGGCGAAGTTCTGGCCGCCCTCCACCTGGGTTTCGTGCCAGAAGGGGTACGGATCGGGATCCCCGGCGAGTTCCAGGTGCACCAGAGCAGATTCAAAGTCCCTCTCCTCAAGAGCCTTGCGCATCTCATCAGCTGAAACGGAGCGAACGGTCACGTCTACGCCCACATTGGCCCACTGCCTCGCCAGCATGTCGGCGACGGATTCGCGCCGAGGATCGTTCGACGTCAGGAGCGTGAAGGCGAACGGCTTTCCATCCCTGCGTCTTGTTTCGTCACCACTAGCACTGACCCACCCCTTCTCTCTCAACAGCGTCTTCGCCCTTTCCGCATCGTAGCCGTAGTGGGGCACGTCCTTGCTGTAGGCCCACGTTCCGGGCAGTACGGGACTGTCTGCGACTAGACCTTGTCCCTCCATCACCTCATTGACCACCTGCTGACGATCGAGGGCCAGCAACAGTGCCTGACGGACCTCCGGCTCTTGAAAGAACGGGAGCTGCGTATCACGCAGATTGAGGAAGACAATGCCCATCTCGGCGATCTGAGCGGAGAAGAGGTTGAGGCTACTGAGCTCGCGCGCACGAGCCAGATCGCGAGGCCTCACTCTAGCGACACCTTC
>JASFVD010000130.1:0-6590 GCA_050050015.1 Anaerolineae bacterium
GCCGGAGCCAGACTCCATTGGGGCAAGAGGTCACGTCATCACCGATTTCCGGCGCCCACAGCAGGAGACGGTGGACGTGATTGTCTGTACGGAATCCTGACCCTGTAAATGCCCTCTGGCTAGGGAGATTGGCAATCCGAATGAGCGCTCGCGCTATGTCGGCGTCATGTCCTCGGCCATCCTCGAAGACCTGCTTGATGAGTACATGCCCCAGACCCTGTCCTTGGTGAGCCGGTCTCACGGCTACAAGATCCACCTCCCAGCGGCGGCATCCCTTGCTGCCCACCGTCAGAAAGGCGGAGACGAACCCGAGAACGCGATCCTCTTGGGCGGCGACCCAGATGGAGCAGTCATCGTCCTCTAGGTGGGCCTCACACAAGTACCGAAGGATCTCACGGTTCCACACCTCTTGAACAACGTCCGCAATGCCGCCCACGTCGGCAAAGGTGGCTCTACGGATGCTGGGCGACCGACCAGTCTGGCACACGCTACTGCCCCAGATAGTCCTGCGCCTTGAGGAGCTCGGCTGTCAGGATCGCGCCGCCGGCAGCTCCCCGGATAGTGTTGTGAGACAGGGCGACGAAGCGGATGTCCGTCACAGGGCAGTCTCGGAGACGTCCCACGACAATCGCCATACCGCCTCCCGCGTCCCGATCCTTGCGGGGCTGAGGGCGGTCGTGCTGCTCCCGGTAGACGATGGGGGGCACGGGCGCGGAGGGAAGGCCCAGTTGCTGAGGCTCGGCCTCGAAGGCGCCCCAGATGTCCACGACCTCCTCCAACGACGGCTTGTGGGCTCCGAACTTGATGCTCACGCACGCGGTGTGGCCGTCGGTGACAGGGACCCGATTGCAGTGTGCCGAGATGGTCAGTGTGTCATTAGGGACGAACGTCCTATCCTCAATGGCGCCCAAGATCTTGAGCGGCTCGTGCTCGGACTTCTGCTCCTCGCCCTTGATGAAAGGTATTACGTTGTCGATTATATCGAGGGATGACACACCGGGATAGCCCGCGCCAGAGACGGCCTGCAGGGTGGTGACGATGATGTTTTCTACGGTGTATCCGGCTGCCATCAAAGCGTAGACGGGAGGGAGATAGGTCTGCAGGCTGCAGTTCGGCTTGACGACGATGAATCCGGCATCCCAGCCTCGATTCTTTCGCTGGACAGGGACAATGTCCGTATGATGGGGGTTGATTTCCGGCATGAGCATCGGCACATCGTCTGTGCGACGGTGTGCCGAGTTGTTCGAGATGACCGGCAGGCCGGCTGCGGCGTATCGCTCCTCAAGCTCGCGCACGTCCCGCTCCTCGGCACCAATGGCGGAGAAGACGAAATCACACCGGGTCCTGGCTTTCTCTACATCCTTCGCGTCAGCAACAGTCAGCGTGGCGACGTTGTGGGCAATCGGCTCGCCGTTTGACCATCGGTCACCGACGACGTCGGCGTAGGTTCTGCCGGCTGACCGCGAAGAGGCCGACACGTGTGTCACCTTGAACCACGGATGGCCTTTCAGCAATCTCACGAAGTTCTGCCCGACCACGCCAGTGGCGCCAATCACGCCTGCGCGTATTCTGTCCACGGCTCTATTCCTCTTCCTAGGCCTCACCTTGTGCCTCGCTGGGCTGCATCTGATGGTCTCCCCGGGTTTCGCTGCTCACGGCTCTGTGTCTTGCTTGATGATCCGGTCACCCGGGGTTTCGGCTTTGGCGGCCCGACGCCCTTGCCAGCGGGCATTCCCTTGTCACGTTTCAGTTGCCTTGGAGCCTGCCTGAAGGATCACGTCATCGTGAATGCGCTGCACTGCCCTTGCTGCATCGTCTGAGTCGACAGCAAGGGAGATGCTGCACTCGGAGGAGCCCTGCGCCACGGCGATGACGTTAATCTCAGCGCGCGCCAAGGCGCCGAAGATCCGTGCACCGACTCCAGGCGTCGTGCGCAGGCCGGCGCCAACGGCGGTCACGATGACCACATCATCCATCGACCAGACTCGATCGATGTCTCTTCGGGCCAGCTCCAGCGCCATTTCCTCTTCGATCGCCCTGATGACTGGTTCTACTGTGTCCATGGGGATCAGGAACGATATGGACTGCTCCGAGGAAGCCTGCGTGATCATCAGCACGCTGGCGCCCTGACTTGCCACCGCAGCGAACGTGCGGGCTGCGATGCCGGGTACGCCCATCATCCCGCGCCCTTCCACATTGACTAGGCTCAGCTTCTCGATGGCGGTGACCGCTTTAACGGTGTTAGGAGCGGTCTCCGTCTCCTGGTCGATGCGGGTGCCAGGACTGGCGGGATTGAAGGTGTTCTTGACCCAAAGCGGTATCCCGCGCTCGACCACCGGACGGATGGTGCGAGGATGGACCACCTTGGCGCCGAAGTAGGCCAACTCACTCACCTCGTTGTAAGAGAGCACGGGCAACACTCTGGCTTCGGGTACGATGCGCGGGTCTGTGGTCATGACTCCGTCCACATCCGTCCAGATCCACACTTCATCAGCATCTAGGCAGTCGCCTAGGATGGCGGCTGTGTAGTCGCTCCCACCTCTACCGAGTGTCGTCGTGATTCCTTCCTGCGTGGCACCGACGAAGCCAGTCACGATCGGGATGACGGCTTTGTCCATAAGCGGAGCGAGTCGAGTGGTGACGCGGTCTCGTGTAAGATCCATCAGCGGTACGGCGTTCTGGAACTTCCCGTCTGTGACGATCAGGTCGCTCGCATCGACGGGCTCGCTGCTGGCGCCCCGCTGGCGGAGCAGGGCGGCCAGAATGCGGGCATTGATACGCTCTCCTAGAGAGGTGATAGCGTCCATCGCTCGCGGTGTCACCTCTCCAAGGACATAGACGCTGTGGCAGAACGTGGCGAACCCGTCCAGGTACTCGTCGACTGCTGAGAGGAGGCGTGCACGTTCGCCGTCCCGGTCCAGGAGCTTGTCCACGACAGCGTAGTGCTGTACACGCAGGTCGGTGACGAGGGCCCGATACGTCTCGTTGTCACCCGACGCAGCAGTTCGCGCGCCCTCCGTCAGTGCGTCGGTGACGCTGCTCATGGCGGAGACGACCACGACCAGGCGGTCCCAGGACTCGGCCTGGTCCAGGACAATGGTCGCCACTTGGTCGTGCGCCTCAGCGGTACCGACCGAGGTCCCACCGAACTTCATAATAAGTGTGGTCATCGTTCCTCTCAGATATACGAAAACCCCCACGCCCTGGGGCGCGGGGATCTGCCACGCGGTTCCACCCAAGTTCAAGGTCAGACGCCGTCTGGCCTGCACTATCGCGGCGCTAACGGGCCGAACCGGGGTCCCCTACTCCTGCCAGGCAGTTTAGGGGACCCGCTCCCGGGTGGTTTTCTCACCGGTCTGGACGAGGAGGCTCTCAGCCAGTGACCTCCCCTCTCTTGTGACCTTCCCTCGATGGTACTCGTCCCGGTCGATGCTTTGTCTGACTCTGGAATTGCGCCGGATTATATCACTTTCGTGGAGGGGGGCAAGCGAGGGCGTGCTGTCTCTCGAACCAGACTACGTCTGTCTTCAATCGATGAGGGTACGCGGGTACTCCAGGCATACGTCTTGTGGGGAATGATCTACGCTTCGTGCGTCACGCGTGGGCATTGTGCAAGGCTTCCCGAGTAACACGGCTGTATCAGTTCATGCTCGTCATCTCGATGATGCCATCTTCGGAGACCGGATACGCCCGCTGACAGCTCGTGCAGCGAAAGGCCCGTTCCTTGCGTTGCAGGCTGCCGTCGCAGACAGGACAGCGCAGAACCTCTTCCAGCGGCCTGATGCCGCCGCCAATAGGCTCACCGACCTTGACGGCCCAGACAAGATTGTAGTCCACCTGCCATTTTCTGGTCTTGATCTGCTCAAGTGGCAACTGGCCCAGGATCTCCTCAAACGCATCGGGTTCGAAAGCTCGGCCGGGCAGGAACTTCGCGTCCGGGCCGACTCGATTGGTTGTAAGCAGCACGCCGCCGGGACGCAGGACGCGGACCAGTTCCTCCAACGAGCGAACGGGATCCGGCATGAACTCCAGAGCCTCGATGCAGGTCACTGCGTCGAAGGTGTTATCGTCGAAAGGGAGCCGGCTGGCGTCTTGCCATATGTAGGTCAAGCGGTCCGCGAACTGTGCCGTGCGACGCAATGCCTCGCTCAACATGCCTCGCGATAGGTCGAGCCCGATGACTCGGCCGCGGAAGGGAGGTTGGCGCAGCAGAGCCCGTGGGAGTCGACCAGTCCCCGTGGCTACATCGAGGACCAGCGGAGCCGGGATCATCTCCAGCGAGCGAGCCAGGGGCAAACCCAGATACCACTGCTCCTCGCTGGGAATAAACCTCTTGATGCGCTCGTAGGCGCGCGCGGACCAATCGTACATGAGTGCGACCAGACGAGGACCGAGGTAGGCCCCTTCGGCGATGATCAGTTGCCAGTAGATGAGGACACCCAGCATGAGGAGACCGAGGAGAACGAGGACGATCGGGACCCACGACATCGGCTAAAGGGCTAGGGCGGCGACTCCCATGCCTGCTACCAGCCAGAGACGCGAGTATCGGACGAAGCCTGGCACGGGAAGGTCTGAGCGCACCGCCGGGAGGAGCGCGACCTGTGCCATCAAGAGCAGAAGAAGCGCCCCGGCTGCCAGCGGGCGGTGGAGGGCGACGAGGAGGACTGCAGACGTGAGCTGGCTTGCGACCAGCACTGCCTGCGCCCGCCCAGACGTCACGTTCCAGACGCTTCCCCATGCCAGCGCAAGGAGCGTGGCAAGGCCCGCGGACTTCAGCGTAATGGGTGCGAAGGCCGCATGACCCGCCAGCCACGGTAGAGCCACAGCGATGAGTGCGTCCCAGCCTGGCGGTGTGGTGCCGCGTCCGCCTGTCCAGAATACGCCGATCTGCATCAGCGCCACGGCGGCCGTGCTCAGCAAGATCAGCTCGGGCCCGAGCAATGCGCTCAACAGCCCGGTCACAGGAAGGAATACGAGAACCACGCGCACCGCAGAGCCGCAAGTGGGCCAGAATGCCTCTCGCCACCAGGTGAGGGCTCTGCCCATCCAACGGCCGAGGCGGTAGCCAGGCGTGCCCGGGAGGGTGTACGGCGGCGTGGCAATCGTTCGATTCTTGCGCCAACGGCGCCAGCGAACCGCCGGCCGTGCCCACTCGGTGCTAGCCAGTGCGGTCCACAGACTTCCCCATCCGGCGTCGACCAGGAGGATCAACAGCACCAACTGAATCGAGCCTGCGCCCCGCCAATCTGAGGCGTTTGACGCCAGGACGCCGCAAAGCGCGGCCCACGTGGGGCCCAGCCAGCTACCTAAGTCGCCGGCACGCACCTGTAGCCGAATCAGGCCGCCTGACGGGGGAGCAGCATCGGTGTGGACGTGGTCGGGCATAGCAGGCAAGGATTATACCATGCTTCCGGGGCTCTAACAGAGATGGCTGTCGATCACGCGCAGCACGGTCTCGGCGCAGGTTTCCCAAGAGAAGCGGTCGACGTTCACGAATCCGCGCTCAGAGAGGTTGGCGCGCAGGTCTGAATCCTTGACCACTCTCTCAATCGCGTTGGCGATGGCGTCGCTATCTCGCGGATCGACGAGGAGGGCTGCATCGCCGGCGACCTCCAAGAGGCTAGACGTGGTGCTGGTGATCACGGGGCATCCGCACGCCTGGGCCTCCAACACCGGCAGCCCGAAACCTTCGTGCAGCGAGGGAAAAAGGAAGGCGACGGCTCCACTCAGGAGAGCAGCTTTGTCTTCGCTGGCGATGTAGCCTGGGAAGCATACGTGTTCGTCGAGATCTTGCTGTCTGATCCCCTTGAACAGCTCGTTGCACAGCCATCCGCGTTTGCCAGCCAGGACTAGCCTAACAGATACGTCGCGGTGGCGAGTGGCGAACTGGACGAAAGCCTTGACCAGGCGGCGTAGGTTCTTCCGGGGCTGGAGGGTACCGAGGTAGAGGACGTAGTCACCCTCGATCCCGTACCGCGCCTTGGTGGCCTTGACAGCGGTTGCGTCGAGCACGGGCCTGAGTGATTCATCCCTCCCGGGGTACGCGACGCTGATCTTGTCGGGTCGAATGCCGTAGCGCTCAACCAAGTCCTCCTTGGTGGCCTTAGAATCGGTCAGGATGTGGGTTGAGGCACGCGCATTCCACCGAGTAGACACGTCTAGATAGACCCGCTGTTGCCGCGGATGAGCCTCTGGGAAGTGGAGATAGCCAAGATCGTGGATCGTGACTAAGCTCCGACTGGGATGGATCGGCGGGAGCACGTGCGCCGGCACGAAAAGCAGATCGGGCGGGTGCCGGGCCATCTCCCATGAGAGCCGCAAGTGAGTCCACATGCGCGGGAAGGGGATTGCCCGCAGTTCAGCCCCCGGGAAGAGTTCGGGCGCCGGGGTGTCGCGGAAGTAGAGACGATAGCGATGAGAGCTTTCCAGACTCAGTAGAGCCTGGATCAACCGCTGCGAGTAGGTTTCCGTTCCCGTTGGGCGATCGCCGGTGGCTCGGCTGGCGTCAATGCCGACCAGCATCTAGGGGACTCGCCGACTCAGCAGTCCGCGGAGGAGCGCCATCAGCCCAGCCAGGATCAGGACGGCAG
>JASFVD010000131.1:0-6585 GCA_050050015.1 Anaerolineae bacterium
CATGAAGACGCCATCGTCAGCTACCCACCACTGGTACCCGTAGCCGTTCTGCAGGGTGGCGGAGATGTGCTTGCGCGTGGAGGCCCGTACCCAGTCCACCGGCACGACCTGTTCGCCGCTCCACTCTCCCTCGTTCAGGTAGAGGTATCCGATCTTCGCCATGTCGTGGGGCCGCATGTGCAGTTCGCCCCACCCGATGCTGATCCCCTGCGGGTTGGCGGGCCACTCCACGTCCTCGATGCCCAGCGGGGCAAAGAGGTGCTGCTGGGCGAACGCGGCGGCGCTCACGCCGGTCGCTTCCTGGATGATGGCTGAGAGGAGAAACGAACCTCCGTTGCAGTACTCGAAGCGCGTGCCGGGAGGCTCCGCCATCGGTAGATCGAGCATGAACTGCACCCAGTCGTCGGACTCTCGCATCTGCTGGAGGCCGCGCCAGCGATAGAGGTAGGAGTCCCGGCATTCCAGACCCGAAGCCATCATCAGCACATCTTCCAGCGTCATCGCTTGCTTCTCCTCGTCGAGGTGGGCGGCCGTCCGGTCCGGAAAGATGTCCAGGATATGCTGTTCCACACCATCCAGATACCCTTGATCGATGGCGATGCCGACGAGAGCGGAGATGATGCTCTTGGTGCAGGAGTGAATGATGTGCCGCGAGTCTGGTCTGAAAGGATGCACCCTGGCGTCTGCCACGATGGTGCCATTGCGAACGACCGTGACGCTGTCGATGGCGTCATCTCGCCTATGGATGGTCTCGAACATCTCTGCGAGGCGCCAAGAATCCATCCCCTGCTCTTCTGGCGTCGAGGTCCGCCATGCCTCGGTAGGCCAACTCTTCGTGGTGGTGCTGGTCTCCGTGTCCTGGGGCCACGGAGAGCGAGTGCTCTGCGTCTGCGTGGGGCGGGCGAGGGTGGAGGCAGGGGTCTCTACGATCTCTGGCGAACCGGTCAGCGTGGGCTGCTCCGTCACTGGTGCAACGGCACAGCCCATTAGGATGAGTACGGTCAAAGCAGGGCCCGCGAGACGCTTCATCGATTCTCCTGCCGCTGGCGATAGGACAGCCGCTCCACGTGCGACGGTCAGGCCGCCCGGCTTGGCAGATGTATGGCGATCTTGCATACCTCATCGCCCATGAGGACGCTCTCCAACACGTTCACGCCCACCGGCGCCTGCACGATTTCTTCCCAGATACCCTTGTAGAAGCCCGCGCCACACGTGCAGTATGTCTTGGCCAAGGCCTTGGGCCACGGTGGACTTGGCCTACTGAGGACGTCCCTAATTCGCGGGCAGTGGCAGTAGATCTGTCGCTTGCGGTGGGGATCCGACTCCTTGAGGTAGTCGGCTAACTGGCCGCTCTTGGGGATTTTCGTGGCGATGATCGTCTCTCCTCTAAGAACGCCCGCTAGACCCCATCCCTTCCCAGCTATCTTCTGCAGAAGTCTGTCCTCCAGCCGCAGTGTATCGGCAAGAAAGGTCTCAAACTGCGCCTGCAGCATACGGTGGGCCAGATTGATGTTCCCCGCGCTGGGATCGTACAACTCCCGGATGTTTCTCAGCGACGACCTTGGGTATTCGCAGGCGCAGTCGACCATGATCGCCTTTCGCTCCTCCTCGCTCATCATCGTCACCAGGTGCCGCATCGCATTCGCAGTCCACCTGATGACCTCCTCGCGCGGCGAGTCGGAGGATAGCAGCTCGCTCCCCGCCATCAACTGGCGGCGAGTCTCATCGCCGGCCAGGTTCTGAACACCGCGAGCGAACTTAGCCAGCCACGCTCTCTCGAAGTCCTGTTTATCCGTCATTCTGAGGCTCCCCATTCGTTCTGGTCGATGTTCCCGGCGGTCGGTTCGGCCAGGCACCCCAGGGTTACGGACTGGACATCGTCCGGAGCGCCCTGGCTAGCACCTAGCTCCGGCACCGCCGGCCGCTGGGATCCGCCTGGGCGAGCGCCACCCGCTCGCCCTCAAATAGATTCAATCCGCGTCCTGCCGGCTCCAGGTAGCGCTGCCGGTAGACTTCCGCGCCCACATCCTCGATCAGCGTCAGACCTCGATCAGCCAGGTACTTCTCTATCCTCACTGGCTCGAGGCCGAAGACCCACGGCGCTCCCAGACGGCGAGCAGAGGCCACGATCCTCTCGTCGGTCTGCGACCGAGCGGATCCGTCGATGATCCCCTGCCAGATGTAGGTGAAGGCGATCCTGCTGCCGGGCGCGGTGCCGCGAGACACGTAGCGCAGTGTGGCATCAACCGCCCTTCCGCTGATGTACTGCGTTACGCCTTCCCAGACGAAGAACGTTTCTTCACGGGCCTCGAATCCCGCCGCGAGCAGCGCCTCTCCGAGACGCTGACGACCGAAGTCGAGGGGAACGAAGGTGACGTGCCCGGGCAACCGGCCTAGTGCGTGCCTCAGACGGTCTCTCTTGAGCCGCTGAGGTGCCGGGTGGTCTACCTCGAACACGTGAGTTCTGTCTATTCCTGCCACGCGGTAGGGACGAGCGTCGAAACCGGCTCCCAGGATCACCACCTGGGCCAGGTTCCCCTCCAGAGCATGATCTAGCGCGTCGTCGATGTATCGCGTCCGGCACAGCAGGTTACCGACGATACCAGGCGTGAGACGCTCGCGAAGCGCGAACAGTGCATCGCCCAGCCCAGGAAGGGACAGGAGACGGGCGATGAGGTGCCAGAGGGGCGGCAGGCAGCGTAGTGTGAAGGGATCATCGAATAGCCGGTTCTCCTCTGGACGATGCCACTCAGTGGCCCTCAAGGTGGCAGTCGCCAAGGCAGACAAGCTGGCGCTCTCAAGTGGCACGGTGCCTTGCCTTCTGACGCAGCAGCGCCTGGCTCTGTCGAGCTGGATCGCGGCATGAAGAGCATCTCTTGGACATAGTATGTGCAGGGTAGTGGTCGACTGCGTGCATCATTCACCTTGTAGCGTGCGCCAGGCCCTTCGAATGCGCTCTGGACAGGTCTGCCGTGACGAAAAAGGCCCGATTGGACGGCTGAGGGATGCTCAGCCGCTCAAGTCATAGTCCTGATGGGCCGTTCTCACCTGGCGGAGGAATCGGTAGTAGCCCCGCATGGACGGAGGAATGTCCAGGAGCCGGTACTTCCGGAGATGGGCCAGACGCTTTCCAAGCGGAATGGCCGTGTTGTAGAGCTCGTGATACGCTCGGTAGAATGCCTTGAGTGGCAGCTTGGTCGGAAGGAGCGTGTGAATGAAGTCGAAATAGTCGTAGTCGTCAACGATCATCTCGTTCTCCACCCTCTCGTAGAGTGCGGTGCCTGGCAGCGGCGTCAGCACGGGAAAGGTGGCCAAGGTCAAGTCCAGGTCCCGACAGTACTTTCGTAGCGCATCGAAATCCGATTCGTCGAAGTTTGGACGCACGATCAGAGATGCGTAGATGTCGACGTCCAGATCCTGCAAGATCTCCACGGCCCTCTCGTTGTGGCGAGTCGTAGATCCCTTGCCGACGTAGTCAAGATCCTCGTCCCGCCAGAACTCCAACCCGACAAAAACCTGTTCCAGGCCGATGTCCTTCCACTGAGCGAGGAGCTCGGGATGGGATGCGATAGTGTCGCTTCTCCCGTAGAGGAAGTACCGCTTGTGGATACCCGCCTCCTCGATGAGTGTGGCTAGGCGGCTCATCCTCCGGGCGCTGATGAGCGACTCGTCGTCGGCGAAGAAGACGAAAGTCTCGTCCAACCCGGCCAACTCCTCCACCACGCGCTCGGGTCCGCGCTTCAGGTAGCGCCCGCCTGTAAGTTTCCAGAGTGCGCAGAAAGAGCAGCGGTGCGGGCAGCCCTTCGACGTGCGTATGGATGCCAGCGGCCTCATCCAGGTCGAGAAGTACCGCTGTCGGTACCTCGCGGTCAGATCGCGCCTGGGGAGGGGCAGGGCGTCCAGATCGACGGCGAGCGGGTACGCCTGCCTTCTGAGCCGGTGCCCCTGCGGGAAAGCCACCCCGGGGATGCCGTCATAGCCATCTCCCTTCTCGAATCTCCCGACGATCTCGCGAAACCCGAACACGCCCTCTCCCATCACGATCAGATCGATGGAGGGTGACACGAAGTCCTCCGGCACGACCGTGGCGTGATGACCGCCGACGACGGTGAGGATCTCGGGATTCCTCGCCTTGATCTGGTTGAATAGACTCCTCACGGCGTTCACGTGCACCGTGTACGCGGTGATACCCACCACCTGCGGACGGAAGAGCTCGAGCGCCCTCTCAAGATCCTCCTCCAGCCGGAGGTCTATGATCTTGACATCGTGGTGGTCCGCGACACCTGCTGCGACGTATTCAAGGGCCAGAGGCTCGTAGATGAACACGTCCTCCCCGCCGATAGTCAGCGGCGCCTTGCTGGGTTGAATGAGCAGGATTCTCACGTGGGCAAGCTCCCTTCGCTGGACTGAGGCGGCTCCGGTTAGGGTAGCTCCGATCTGCGGCGAGCCACTTGAACGAAAGAGATTGAGCCGGAGCGTGGCTCTCGCGCCAATTGACGGCGCAAGCGACGTTTGCAGCTAGGATCCTCCCCCTCCGCGGGACTCGCCGAGGCGACCTATCCTCTCGACGATGAGCAGGAAGTCCACGAACGTCGCCGGGAACGGCGTAACGTTTGGGATGATGGCTACCAACTCGCCCTCAAGATTGTTGAGAAACTGCTCCAGCCTAGCCTGGTCTCGCGTCATTCTGATGTTGAAATGGTGCACGCGATAGTTCATCGTCATGTCTCCTTATTGCCTGACTTATGTGAACAGCTCCGGCAACCCAATCTGCAGCCTCGCCTGATCTAACGCCGTTCGCCAGTTTCTCTTCGCCATGCGACAGGCAGCTCAAGCGGCGCCGTCCGTCAGTTGGCCTTCTGCAACGGCGGCAATGCGTTCTCTCTCCAGGCGTTTGCCGCGGGCCGCCAGGTCTCGTGTGTCATTCTGTGACGGCTATCGGATCTCGAGCTGCCTACACCTAGGATCCTGTCGGACCTCGTGGACGTGGGGACGACCGCTCGCGTCATCCGGCATTGCTCGGGCCGAGAGTGGCTCGGATGACCTCAGCGAGCAGGTCGGACCAGGCCCGGAACACCTCGACTGGGCCGATCCGGGACCCCCTATCACCTCCACGAGGACGATCATCGTGTCTGCTTTTCGGGCTCGTCGTTGTGCTACCTCGGACCAAGTAGGACGAGGGTCGCCACGAGACCGACAAGAACTACCAGTCCCAGGCCGACCAGCCCCCAAAGTATGGTCCTGCTGACCCCGTACGTCTCAGTAGCGGCACCTCCTCCGGTCCGCTCCAAGGCGGCCCCCACGGCGGCACCTATGCCGGACCCGATCGCTATGCCCAGAGCCAGGTTGTCAAAGGCGACACCCATAGCGACGCCCAGTCCCGCCCCTATGGCAATCCCCGCACCTACCTGGCTGCCGCGCGCCTGGCCTACCGACGGCGTCTCAGGACGTCGGTTATCTCCCGCATTAGAGGCCATGTGTCCTCCGTTCTGTTGCCCCTCGATACACGTGGGCTTGACCTCATTCGCAGGCAGTGTCTCGAGTAGCCTGCGCCTGTTGCATGAGCCGTCCTCAGTGTACACCAAGAGCCCTGTGCCGTCATCGGAGGAAAAGGGGAGGCACCATACGCAATACGGACGGTCCTAGGACAGCCATCCTCCACACCAGGCGTATGCCGCGTACGATGAAAGTCGTATCTGAAATTCATGCTTCAACGGTGGTACATTGGAAGAAAGACGGGTCTCTGTCGCTGCGCCGACCTGTTAGTCGAGTTGGAGGGCCACGACGTGTGAGATGGCTCGGCAGCCAGGGACGCACATGGTTCTTGTGCAAACCCCCACTAAATACTTGACAACTATCAACAAATGTGGTACAATTATTATACATTGACGCAACCGCTGCTACCGACAGTGCGGGCTACGCAGCCGACAGTCGGTCGCTGGGGACGATAAAAAGAAGGATCGCAAGACTGGTAGGGATCGACTTCAGGCCAAGCCCAAGGGCATTTGCCAGGGGGCGACCAACCGTCTAGACGAGGAAGGTGTTAGAATAAGGAGCGGACAATCATGAAGAAGTTAGTCGGGAATCTGGGACTGGGAATCGCCGTACTGGTCCTCGCTGTTGCGCCGGTTGCAGCAGCGGGGCATGGTTCGATCGTGGACCTGGCCGTAGCGGACGGACGTTTCACGACGTTGGTGGCGGCCGTTCAGGCAGCCGGACTGGTCGACACTCTTGAAGGGGGCGAGTGGACGGTTTTCGCGCCCACGGATGACGCCTTTGCCAAGCTTGACCTGAACGCGAGCAACATCGCCAGCGCGTTCTCCAAGGCGGAGCTTACCGACATCCTGCTGTATCACGTGCTTGAAGGGTCAGTCAGCTCGGCCGAAGCAAAGGGACTCCTGGGCGACATCATCATGGCGAACGGCAAGCTGGCCGGCCTCAAGTATTACGATGGCAATCTCTACGTCAACGACGACTCCAAGGTTATCGTGGCGAACGTCGTTGCGTCCAACGGTGTGATACACGCTGTCGACACGGTGATCCTACCGCCGTGGCCTCGAGACGAGGCAGCCGCCGAGGAGGCAC